>JAZDLJ010000359.1:0-2897 GCA_043802115.1 bacterium
TGTCAGTGATTGTTTTTCCAGATCTATTTGTCTCTCTTTCGGAAGAAATTGTAAGTCTACGATCTCTTCTTCTATTATAGTTGAGATTATTAACCTTGCGATCTTATTGTCATCCATTAGATATTTAAATACTATATCATATATAGGATTTGCTATCTGCATCTTATTTCTCCTTTAGGTCGGATCGATTTCAAATCTCTGTGGCTAATTTATTATTTCCTTACCACTCAAAGCTCTGAACCACAATTACCCCCTCTTTCTTCGCCTCCCTTAAAAAACTCTCATTAGCAAAATGTGTTACAAGGATCTCAACGATCTCCGCATCAGGATATTCCTCCCTTACTGCCTCTACTTTATCTTCAAGTTCTTCAAAGATATTTTTGGTTCTCCTCGTTCCCAGCCTTACCTTAGTTTCTCCAACAAGCAAAATATCCTTACCATCTCTTTTTGCTTTGGCAAACACATTTATCTCCCTTCCACCTATCTCTATCCGTAAAACCTTTTCAGATACCTCTATCCCGAATCGCTCCTTTAATATCTTAGGGAGCATCCTGTATGCCTCATTCTCTAAAGCATAACCCATGCTATTCCCTAAACCACCAACCTGATTTCCCATATCTTTAACTGCTAGTGTAAGTTCTTTTATCCTCTCTTCTGTTCTATTCTGTGCCTCAGTCAATCCTTTCTGAGACTCAGCTAATTCCTTATGAGACTCAGCTAATTCCCTCAATTCTTGCCTTGTCTCTTTCTGGGCCTCGGCCAATTCTCCCATTTTTCTATCCGTCTCTCGTTGCACTTCAGCGATATCTTTGACTATAGCCTTTAACTCATTAAAATCGCTAGTTTTTACTAACTCGTTGTAGGCTTCTGTAATTACTTTTGAAAGTAATCTTGCCTGTCCTTCATCAAACTCTTCCTCCAATTTATACTGCATATCTTCTATTTGGGTATACATCCTTTTTTTCTCCTTTTAATTTTTCCTGATTATAACGGATTTATTGGGATAGAGGTGTATGAGAAGGTTTTAGCAGAAGAGGCTAATCTTTTATTAAATATAAGTCGGTCAGTCTCCTCCAATAACAAAATAGGACGTCCTGCTTGGTAATTGTGGCATCAGTCATTAACATGACCATCCACATGCCAGCCGGTGATGATGCCTGTTGCAACCACCCAAGACGAAGGGCTTGTTATCTCATAACTGACTACCTCCCGACGGATACGATAATAAACTTCGATCTGAGACCTAAGCGAGGGTTTATAAAAATTTATTTAATCTGTATCCCTAAGTTGGAGTAATATACCTTATCTAATCTCGAAGTCCTTCGATCTCATTTGCAGTAAGACCTGTAATTTTAACAACATCTTCTATTTTCATCCCAAATTTAATCATACCCTTTGCTGTCTTTCTTCGGCCTTCTTTCTCCCCTTCTTCCCTTGCAGTTTCAATAATGTCAATCTCACTCGCCAAATTCATTAGATACCGTTCATACCCCTTTCTTTCCGCCGGGGACATCTTTAGGATATCTAATTTCTCTTGTGCCTTTTTTATATTTTTTGACTTAAAATCATCTCGGATACACTCATTTTTTAAAAAATATATCCATTCATCCAGCTCATTTTGGATTACATCCTTAAACTTTTCTACCTCAATCAGATAATATTCTGGATAGATATCTTTTATCTCTATTCTGGTTTTTAACTCCTTATCCCGAGCCTTTAATTTTAAAGGATTTTTGCTGTGAATGCCTGAAAATTCTGTACACCCATAATATACATAATCATCAACATCCTCTCCAAAGGTGAAATATAGGATACTGATTGAGATCACTTTTTTTATATTTTTGTATAACTCTCCCAGCTTCAGGTTTTCTATTATCAACTTTGATGCGCCGAATAAAAGCCTCTCCAGGTAATGAACCTCCCTTTCGTTCTGTATCTCAATTATTATATTTCTACCGCTATCATCTACGGTCAGTAAATCAACCCTGTTAAACTTATCTGATTCATTATCCTGATTAGATTCACTTTCGAGTAGATTTATTATCTTTATGTCCGTTCCTAAAAGCGCGGTAAGGAATCCTTCCAGGATATCAAAATTTGCCTTGTCTCTTAACATATGTTTAGCTGCCCAGTCAAATCTTATAAGCCTTTTTTCGCAATTTTTCATTTTTTGTTACCCTCCTTCATGAACTCTTTGATAAACTTACATTTTTTTTAATATCTCACACGAAGACACAAAACACACATTCCGCATCTAATTTTTAAAAAATAGTATTTTTTATTTTTGTCTTTAGCCCTGAAAGGGCGTGTTGGTTCACAGGGAATCGGACTTTTTCATTCAATAAGGAAGCGAATTTTTTTACTTTCTTTGGACATCAGGATGAGCGAAACCTCAAATAGTCGTCCCCCTTTGCCCACTTTCCTTTCATTTCGCACGGAGGCAGAGATATAAACCAACTCCCTTTGCCCAACAATCCTTCAAAGTGAGATCGACTTACAGATGGAACACATAAACTTCGATCACCTCATAGAGATAATCTTTTTATTTTTTTCGCTATCTTAAATTGGATAAAAGTCTGATTCCGTCTGAAGCAACACAATGTCTATTGAAGCACAAAGTTTTTTTAAGATTTTTTTTGTTTTTTCCTTTGTGCCTCTGTGCCTTTGCTACTTTGTGCCTTAACAGTTAGTTACAAAATTAACCTGCATTATTTTAGAAAAACCTAAGTTGGAGTAGTATAACTTAAAGTACCATCCTTTATTTTTTTCTTTAATTCCTCAATTAATTTATCTTTTTCCTCAATAGTCTTATCTTTTTCCTTGATGATTATACTATTTTCTTCAATAATTTTCTCTTTCTTTTTTATTATCTCATTCTTCCTTAATATCGCGCGTTC
>JAZDLJ010000366.1:0-4333 GCA_043802115.1 bacterium
TATAATTTATGAGGCACTCTTTCAGAGTGCTATCGGTATATAAATCATTACCTAGGGTTACGCTTCGCTCACCCTAGGCTAGTATGAAATGCTCCTTCGGAGCAAAAAGGCACTATTCTAATCGTACAGGTCGAAATTTTGCTGAAGCGAGTTTTTTATGGACTTTTTACAAATTTTAGTGAAGCTGGTTAAGTCGGACATAAGGCAACGCTGGGAAGCGACCTGAGTGCTGACATGAGATGGTAATTTACCCGTGCTTACTTTTAAGCACAGCCTTTTTTTATTTTTACAATCTAAAATACCCTTAAATGCGTTAAATCCCAGGGGTTTGGGGACAGCGTCCCCAATTTAACAAATAAATTTCTCTCCATTATTTTTTTGGTCACAGATTGCAGAAAAACCAGTATATTATTCAATCCTCCTTCAATGAAGAAGTTTAAAAAATCTATTCCATCTGACATGTCCAAGTAAATTTTTCGCCTCTCTATTCCATGACCAATAAATAATAAAGGCCTTTCCAATAAGTAGCTTATCTTCAAGAACACCCCAATAACGGCTATCCATACTACTATCCCGATTATCGCCCATCATAAAATAGGAATTATCAGGGACAGTTATAGGTGTAAAGTTACTACTATCTATTGAAGAGCTACTATACATAGCATAAGGTTCATTTATTGGTTCATTATTTATATATACCACTCGATCTTTTAGTTCTATAGTCTCTCCTGGTAATCCTATAACCCTTTTAATAAAGTCCCGCTTCTTATCTAGTGGATATTTAAAGACAACAATCTCTTTTCTATTGGGTTTTTTAAACTTAAAAATAAATTTATTCACCAATATATGATCTCCTATTTGCAAGGTAGGAATCATTGATCCAGATGGAATTTTAAAGGCCTGGACTATAAATGTTCTAATAATTAAGGCAAGCACAATTGCTATTAAAAATATTTCTGCGTATTCCTTAACTAATTTTAGGGCCTCGTCTTTTTGCATTTTTTCTCCTATGGCAATCGGTCAGAAAGTTGTTTTTTACTTTCTGACCGATTGCCGTTTTTTAGTTTTTTATATTTTGGGCTTTTCCGTCTTTAATCTGCTTAGAAGGAAGCTGTTTTTCAGTATTTTTTAGCCCCCTACTATCTAAGCCAAAATTTCGACCTGTACGATTAGATTATAGCGCCCTTCGGGCGCGACTTTTTTTGCTCCAAAGGAGCTGCTCATATTCTGCCCCAAAGGGGCGTTTCATACTAGCCCAGGGTGAAACCCTGGGTAACGATTTTCCCCACCAATCCGCACTCTGAAAGAGTGCCTCATATTTTGCTCTCAACCCCAAACATATCGTTCATCATAACCGATCTCATATTTATTTAACAGCTCTCTGAATTCATCATGTTAAGACAAAAAAAGAAAAACAAAAGATAGAGTCGTAAACATTATAAAATAAAAAGCAATTTTATAATGTTTACGACTCTATCTTTAATATAGCCATAAACGCCTCCTGTGGCAGTCTTATCTTCCCAATTTGCTTCATCCTTTTTTTTCCTTCCTTTTGTTTTTCCAATAATTTTCTTTTTCTTGTAATATCTCCACCATAACACTTAGCAGTTACATTTTTTCTTAACGCCTTTACTGTTTCTCTTGAGACTATATTATTACCTATTGCAGCTTGAATTGCAACCTCATACATTTGTCTTGGAATAATCTCTTTCATTTTATTTACCAGTTCTCGTCCATTATAGTATGCCTTTCCTTTATAAACAATTGTTGATAGGGCATCTACCTTTTCTCCATTAATCAAGACATCCAACCTGACCAGATCAGCTTCCCTATAATCAATGTACTCATAATCAAGAGAGGCGTAGCCTTTACTTATGGTTTTTAATTTATCATAAAAATTAAGGATAACCTCATTAAGGGGTACTTCATAAGTAACTAAAACCTTTTTAACCCCAATATATTCTAACCCTTTCTGGAGACCTCGACGTTCTTGAAGTAAACCTAATATTCCACCTACATACTCATCTGGAATAATGATTGTAGCTCTTACGTAAGGTTCTTCCATCTTAAGAATTTCCTGACTCGGAGGGAGTTGACTTGGATTTGATATCTCAATAACTTTATCATTGGTTTTAATGATCCTATAATTAACTGTCGGGGCAGTAATAAGTAAATTCAGACTATACTCTCTCTCTAACCTCTCTTGAATGATCTCCATATGCAACAGTCCCAAAAATCCGCATCTAAATCCAAACCCAAGGGCTAATGAGGTCTCAGGCTGGAAGGTAAAGGAGCCATCGTTTAAATGAAGTTTCTCCAAGGCATCCCTTAACAATTCATATTGTCCCGAATCTACAGGATAAAGCCCACTAAAGACCATTGGCTTTATAGGTTTGTAACCAGGCAATGGGATTGGCGTTGGATTCTTAACATTAGTAATAGTATCTCCAATGTTGGCGTCTTTGATATTTTTAATATTAGCAAACAAATAGCCTACCTCGCCAGAAGAAAGGCTATCTATAGGGGTCATATTGGGAGAGAAGACACCAATCTCAGATGCCTCATAAACCTTATTATTTGACATAATCATAATTTTTAATCCAGGCTTAATAGTTCCGTCAAAAATACGAATATATGTAACAACACCTTGATAACTATCAAAACTTGAATCAAAGATTAATGCCTTAAGCGGAGAGTCAGGCTCACCTTTGGGTGGAGGAATTAGAGTAACAACTGCTTCAAGGATTTCTTCTATGCCAATACCTTTTTTAGCGCTTGCCATGATAGCCGAAGAAGCTGAGATACCAAGGACAGATTCAATTTGAGCCATAGTCTTTTCTACATCAGCGCCTGGCAGATCAATTTTATTAATTACTGGAATAATCTCCAAATTATGCTCAATCGCTAAATAGGCATTAGCAATTGTTTGCGCTTCAACACCTTGGGAAGCATCAACAACTAACAATACCCCTTCGCAGGCAGCTAAACTACGAGAGACCTCATAACTAAAATCAACATGACCAGGTGTATCAATTAAATTTAAGATATACTCATTATTATCCCTGGCTTTATAACTTAATCTTACCGCTTGAGCCTTAATGGTAATCCCTCGCTCCCTTTCAAGATCCATCGTATCCAGGACTTGATTTTGCATATCGCGTGGACTTACAGTATTAGTATATTCTAAAATTCTATCGGCAAGCGTAGATTTCCCATGATCAACATGAGCTATTATACAAAAATTTCTTATATGTGAAGTAAAATTAGTCATTTTTTAATAATATCTAAAAGCGATCGAAGATCGTTAATAATAAACCCTGGCTTTTGAATTCCATCTGCCTTCTCTGCCTCTTCTTTTGTAGTAGCACCTGTAAGGACTAATATCGTATTAATGCCTAATCTATTACCAGCCTCTATATCACTATCAAGTCTGTCCCCAACAATAAAACTATCTTTTAACGAGGACTGGTTTTTCTTCATTATCAACTCTAATATATACGGTTGCGGTTTACCCACTACCCTGGCCTTTCTATTAGTCACTGTCTCGATAGCTGAAACAATTCCTCCAACCCCTGGCAAAAGTTTTTCCTCTACAGGCCAGGTTGCATCCCGATTCACAGCAATGAATTCTGCCCCATTATATATAAGCCTTTGAGCAATAGCCAGCTTATTATAATTAAACTCTCTATCAAGGGCTACTATAACAAAATCAGTTTGCTTGTTTTCTTCATGATCACCATTAATAAAGATTACCCCGATTTCAGCTAATTCCTTTCTTATCCCTGCCTCGCCTACTAAAAAGACTCTTTTATTTTTAGCACAATAATATGTATTTAAATAAATGGCAGTAGCATGCGCTGCAGTAATCAACTCTTCAGGATAAACCTCCAAGCCGAGTAATCTTAATTTATCTACATAATAATCTCTTGTTTTAAGGGTACTATTAGATACAAAGGCTACCTTATGGTTATGTTTACGTAGGTTATTAATTGCATCCCTTGCATACTCTATAAGCTTATCACCTCTATAGATTACTCCATCTAAATCTATCATTACTAATGACATACTGAGTAACCAGGGCTGAATTTGTAGAATCGGTAATTTCTCAAATCACCTCTGCCAATATAAAAGTTTTTCTTCTTAACTTTAGTCACTTTAGCTGACAATGAACTCTCGTCATTAGCAATCAACAATCAGCATCCAACTTTTTTAAAATTTACGACCTGTACGATTAGAATTTGTCTTGTCCCTAAATGCTCTTAGGATAATCTTTTTGTAGGACCAAGGCTTGTCCTTACCCTTTTAATTATTTTGGGCAACCACAAGGGTTGCC
>JAZDLJ010000450.1:0-6980 GCA_043802115.1 bacterium
TTTTTTTATAATCTCACACAGAGACACAAAGCCACAGAGTAAGAATAAAAGAAAAAAATCAAACAGTAAGCATTATTCTCTGTGATCTCTGCGGCTCTGTGTGAAAATAATCTTTTTTAAAAGTGTAAACTGGTGAATGAATGATACCAAAAAATCTAACCTGGAGTAGTATATAACCAAAGACCTAATATGTTCCCTCGTTTTTACACAGTCCCCTCTAATATTGATAATTCAAAAGTAATTCTTATCGGTGAAGACATTCATCATATTAAAGATGTATTAAGGTTAAAGGTTAATGACAAAATAGTAATTTTTGCTGGCTCTAATATTGAATATACTGTTAAATTAGTAAAAATAACGATTAGTTCGATCATTGGAGAAGTTGTTTCTCAACAAGAAGTTGCAACGGAATCAAATATTGAGATCACTTTAGCCCAAGGATTATCAAAATCTAAAAAATTCGATTTAGTCCTGGAAAAATCTGTTGAATTAGGTGTAAGGACTGTTATCCCTTTACTTACAGAAAGATGTATTGTTAGAGAGGTGTCTGAACCAAAATTGATCCGTTGGCGAAAAGTTGTTAAAGAGGCAGCGCAACAGTCGGGTAGGACCTCTCTTCCTATGATTAAGGGACTGCATAACCTTCATGAGGTTATCAATTTTGCTTGTGATTTTGATTTAAGCTTGATATTATGGGAAGACGAACCAAAAAGTAATTTAAAGAATATACTGTCAGGTGTTGGCAGGATAAAAAGGGTATTGGCTATAGTAGGCCCTGAGGGAGGTTTTACCAGGGAGGAAGTAGCTTACGCTCAAAAGAATGATCTAAAAGTTATTAGATTAGGATCAAGGATATTTAGAACAGAAACTGTAGGGATGGTCATCCTAAGTATATTGCAATATGAATTGGGAGATTTAGGAAGTTAATGCGTTGTCCTAAATGTGGATATATTACTTTTGATACGTATGATTCTTGTAAAAAATGTGGGAAAAGTTTAACTTCCCACAAAGACGATAAGATTATCTATCCAATTACTCCTTCTGATATAAAAATTAATAAAGTCTCTTCCTTACCACTTAACGAAGACATAGAGGAGATTGAGGATAGTAAAGAAGCATTAAATTCCAATCAATCATATTTTAAGGAGGAACTGGACGAAGAGATTACAGAAGATATTATTAATAAAAAGAAGGCAGGTTTTTTTATTAGAGGTCTAGCTATGGGAATTGACCAAGGTATCCTCTTTATAGTCTCTATGATCCTTTTTGTTACTATTACCTTAGGTATTGGTATTGGTAGCGCTTTAAGTGACGGCTCTGCCAGGAGAGTCATTGAGGATATGAAAGAGCCAATTTTTTTTATCTCGTTATTTTTTAGTATACTTATTAGTGCAAGTTATTTCACCTTTTTTCATGGTTACAATGGGCAAACATTAGGAAAAAGTCTATTTAAGATAAAGGTAGTTAAGGCAGATGGTAAAAGGCTTACTTATATTGAGTCATTTTTAAGATGGGGGGGGTATTTCATTTCCTCTATACTTCCTTTTGGCTACCTTTTGATTTTATTTAGTAAAAATAAACAAGGATTGCATGATAGGGTGGTTAGGACTTATGTTATAAGGGTTAAGATGTAAGGTATTAGCTGGCATGTGTTTTCCTTTCCCTATTCACCCACGTAGATATTTCACTAATCTAAAAGTATTATTTTAACCCCGTTCGTAGTATATCTTAGTTACTTCAACTTAACCTGACCTTTATTTAACCGCAATCTTATCTAAAAATAAATTGTTTTTCTGGCATCCTTCATTTAAGGCAAAAAGTAGTTTACACTTTTTGAATAACTACGAGATTGCTTCGTCGGCAAGCCTCCTCGCAATGACAGCGAATTAGTCATTGCGAGGAGTGTAACGACGAAGCAATCTCAAGTAGAAATGTAAACTGTCAAATGAAGGATGCCGTTTTTCTCCCCTTTTTTTTGACAGTTCCCATGTTTTTTTCTTGAAAGCCTTTGGATTTAGCCTGTATATACTACTCCAACTTTGGTTTTTCTAACTAATTGTATTAGTTAAAACTGATAGCTTGAGGCACAAAGGCACATAGTTACAAAGGCACAAAGTTTTAAAGGTTTTTTGATTTATTTTTTTTCTTTGTGCCTCTGTACCTTAACAGTTAGTTGCAAAATTAACCTGCATTATTTTAGAAAAACCTAACTTGAAGTACTGTATATCTATTTACTGTGAAGAAACCCCTTGATTTCCATTAAAAAGGGGATTATATTTAAGGTGGAGGGGCAAGTATGAGAGTAGAAATGAAAGCCAGTGGATTAGCTTTTGATCCGCTTACAAATATGGCGATAGTAATTTTAAAGGATGAAATGGGGAATAGAATATTACCAATATGGATAGGCCTGCTTGAGGCTAATTCTATAGCTTTAGAACTAGAAAAAGTCCATTCAAATCGGCCGTTAACTCACGATTTAATCAAAAGTATCTTTGATACTCTTAATGTCGATGTGCGTTTAATCAGTATCGTTGAGTTAAAGGACAATACATTTTATGCAAATATAGAGGTATTTTTTAACAAACATATTTATCGTATTGATTCTCGTCCAAGCGATGCAATCGCTGTAGCGCTAAAGAATGATGTTCCTATAATGGTTGAAGAAGCGGTTATAAATAAATCTAAAACGTTTAGTTCTTCTATAGGAAAATATGAAAATTTTGCTGACCCTGAAATGGTAAAAAAGTGGCTTGAAGATTTAAAACCAGAGGATTTTGGTAAATATGAACAATGATAGAAAAGTTTGAAGTGAGCTAAAGTGCCTAACTCGCTTCGCTCAAACAGAGGCAATTTTTAATGGGAAGTTTCACTAAAAAATTTTTGAAAAAGTAACCTAAGTCGCTTAGGAATACAGATTAAATAAATTAATCCAAAAAATAAGGGAATAATAAATTAGCCACAGAGTTATTCCGTTGAAAGTTACGTAAAGAAAGGAAGAAACAATTTATTAAATTGGGGACTCTGTCCCCAACCCCCTGGGATTTACCGCTTTTAAGGGTAATTTTAATAATAAAATGGATATCTGGGATGGTTCATCTAATTGTGATTCTGAGGGGTATTCTTTCGGTATTCTTTCTGCTTGTCGTAACTAAATTAAGAGCGCAGAGCCCCTAAATACTTGATGTCTCCCCATAAAGACCAGGAAGAAACTGATGGGCAAAACCGAAACAATTTTTCCTATATCACAGGGAGTTGAACCATCCCCATACTAGTGATTTACATATGAAAAAAGATTTTTTATTAGACATATATCAGAGACTATATAATTTTTATGGCCCACAGCATTGGTGGCCAGCAGAAACTGCTTTTGAAATGATTGTTGGTGCTATTCTTACTCAAAATACGGCATGGACTAATGTTGAAAAGGCTATAGTTAGTCTAAAAAAAAACGGATTACTTAATATCAAATCACTAAAAGATATAGATGTTGGAGATATAGCTATCCAGGTAAAACCTACTGGATACTACAATGTAAAGGCCAGGAGATTAAAGACATTTATTGATTTTTTAGTTGAAGAATGCGATGGTAATTTAGTATCCTTGTTTAAAAGTGATAGTTTATATGAATGTCGGGACCGTTTGTTAAGTGTAAAGGGAATTGGAGAAGAAACAGCTGATTCAATATTATTATATGCAGGTGAAAAACCAATATTTGTTGTTGACGCATATACTAAAAGGATATTAAGTAGACATAATGTTATTAAGGAAGATTCGGACTATTCTGAGGTCCAAAGGCTTTTTATGGATAATCTTCCTCAGGATGTTAAGTTGTTTAATGAATATCATGCCTTAATCGTGAGAGTAGGAAAAGGACAATGTAATAAACGGCCAAAATGTGAGGGATGTCCATTGTGCAAAAACTAAAGGCGCTTTTTTTTGATATTGACGACACCTTATATTCAACTTCTGAATTTGCTAATACTGCAAGATTAAATAGCGTTCAGGCTATGATTAATGCAGGATTAAAAGTTGAGCTTACAGAGTGTTTTCGTGAGATGACTGAAGTTATTAAAGAATTCGGTTCAAATTTTGGTTTTCATTACGATAAGTTACTCTTAAGACTTCCAAAAGAAACTTACACTGGTGTAAATCCTGCTGTGATTATTGCCGCAGGAATGGTAGCCTACCATGAGACAAAATTCAAAAGTCTAAAACCATATGAGGATGTCATTGAGATATTTCAGCTTCTATCGAAGACAAAACTTGTAATTGGAATAATAACCGCAGGGCTTCAAATAAAACAGGCTGAAAAATTAGTTCGGCTCAACCTACTCAAGTATATAAATCCGCAGGCTATATTTATTACTGATCAGATAGGAATTGGTAAATCAAACGAAAAGTTATACCGAACAGCTTGTGAGTTAATAGGCATTTTACCTCATAATTGTATGTATGTTGGGGATAATCCTTTTTGTGATGTTGATCCTGTAAAAAGGATAGGGATGATCTCTGTCTTAAATAGAAGGAGTGGCAAGTATATGGAAGTTAAGGGACAAGAAGCTCCTGATTATATTATTCATAATATGTGGGAGTTAGTTGAGATATTGAGAAATAGATATAATGTCAAGGTGTAAATGAAAAAAACTCTAAAAACAAAGAAAATAAATAGAATGATGTTAATCTATAAAAGGTATCCTATTATTTTTTCTATTGTGATCGGACTATTCTTTGGCTATCTTCTTTTATCCCCAGTAGTTATGATCATCTCGGATAATGCCCATAGCTCAATGGATTGGGGGCAGATACAGAGGATGCATGGTAGTTTTTTAGTTTCAGTTAGAGAGGTGTTTCATTTTAATAAGTTGATGTTGTTATGGTCATTATCTTTTGCTGGCATTGGTGGGATAATCGGTATTTTAGCAGGTATTAACTCAAAACAATTAATAAGATATAATGAATCTCTTGAACAGAAAGTTATTGAAAGGACACAAGCGTTGATTAAGACTAAGGATTATCTCCAACATATTATAGATAATATAGGGGATGAGCTTTTAATTATTGATACTAAATTTAAACTTACCGAGGTTAACAAGACTTTGCTCTTAAAGCATAGTTTTACCAAAGATCAGGTAATTGGGAAGCATTGTTATATGGTTTCTCATGGTCGAAATATAATATGTCAGGAACCAAATCATTATTGCCCTGTAACAGAGGTTATTAATAATAAGAAGGCTATTGTTTCGACTCACATTCATCAAGGACCTAATGGGGAAAGTTTATATGTTGAGATATCAGCAGCTCCTTTATTTAATGAGGAAGGTGAAGTAGAAAGGATAGTTGAGGTATCAAGAGATATTACAGATAGAAGAGTATTAGAGCAGGAATTAGCTAAGGCTAAGAACAGACTTGAGGCTATTTTTGCTGGTATGGGTGAGGGACTTTCAATTGTTAATAGAGATAGAAAGATTATTATGGTAAATGGGATTGTAGAAGACATCTTTGGTGATAATATCATTGGTAAGACATGTCGTGAGGCATATAGGAGAGAAAAAGATGGTATAGATGATTGTCTGGCATATATTTCTATGTCAAAAGGAACTATAGAGCATACTCAATGTACCTTGATTAATAAAGGAGGAGAAAAGATTTATGTTAGTATTACATCTACACCATTAAAGGGTGAAAATGGAGAGGTTATTGGGGCGATTCAAGTATTAAGGGACATTACCGCAGAAAAAAGATTAAATGACGAGATCAGATATTTAAAGAAATTTAATGAAGATATTATCAATAGTATATCAATAGGTATCTATGTAGTAGATAAAGAAAGAAGGATAATAAGCTGGAATCCAAAAATGGAAGAACTTACAAAGAAGAATAAGGAAGAGATATTAGGAAATAATATTTTTGAATTATTTGATTCCACTAGTAATGAATACATAAAAGATCAGGTAACTAATGTTTTCAGGACAGAGAATAGTGCTTTTTGTGAGGGATTAAAGGTTACGCCAGATGAGGAAAGGACATTATATTTAAATCTGGCTATAGTCCCGATGAAGGATGAGAGTAGTCTGGTAGACAAGGTTATAGTCTCGTTAGATGATATTACGAATTTAAAAGAAACAGAAGAAAAATTGATAATGGCTGAAAGTCTAGCTGCTACAGGGAAGTTAGCTGCTTCAATCGCTCATGAAGTAAATAATCCATTACAAGGGATGTTTAGTAGCCTTAAAAATATTGAGCAAAATTTACCACCTGATTTTAAGGAGAGACGAAGCTTGGAATTAGTGGATATGGGATTAAAAAGGGTTAGAGACATTGTTAAGAGGCTTTTAAATGTCTATAGGCCTGAACATCATGAAAGAGGGGCATGCGATGTAAATCAGGTAATAGACGAGGTGTTGTCTTTAGCTAGACATCAATTGAGATCATCAGGCATAATGATAAAAAAAGAGCTAAGTAAGGATATACCCAAGGTAAATGCCTCTTTTCGCCAGTTGCATCAGGTTATACTCAACTTATTTTTGAATGCCCAAGAAGCAATGGTAAATGGGGGGGAACTAATCGTAAGTACGAAATCCATTGATAACAAAGCAGTTATTGAGGTAGTGGATACAGGGACAGGTATCCCAAAAGAAGTTTTAAGACGTATCTTTGACCCTTTCTATACGACTAAGAAAAAGGGTACTGGATTAGGACTGTCTATCTCTTATGGCGTTATTAAAGCCCATAACGGGGATATAGAGGTAAAAAGTGAGGTAGGGAAGGGGACTACATTTAAGATATTGTTACCTGTTTAAAGTATGAATGATGAAGTAGACATCTTTCCAAAATAATCTTGTGGGTGAGAAGACAAAAATCTTTGCTTCGTTCGTTGGAGTAGTCTTTTTGAATTTTCTAAGCTTGCTTCCCTAAATTGCCTAACTCGCTTCGCTCAAACAGAGGCAATTTTACGGGAAGCTGCACTAAGAAAATTTACA
>JAZDLJ010000399.1:0-2503 GCA_043802115.1 bacterium
AGCAAAATGAAAAGGAATTAGAAGAATCAAAAAATCCATTTGCCCTAGTTATCTTAGCTGGTATATACTTTATAAAGAGTTTGGATGATGAAGATAAAAGGTATAAATTTAAGCTTAAGTTAATAAGGTTATTATTAAAGGAAGGGTATGATAAAAAAAAAATCCGTAAGATATTTATCTTTATTGATGGATTGCTAAACTTATCCGAAGAAAAGGAATGTGTATTGCAAAAAGAAATAAAAATAATAAAGGGAGGTAACTTAGATATGGGATTAACAGCAGAGATGAGTAATATTGGTCAAATTGCCTTTGAGAAAGGTGAACGGCAGGGAAAGAAGGAAGGAAAGAAGGAAGGAAAGAAAGAAGGAAAGAAGGAAGGAATAGTTGATTTAATGAAGGAATATCTAATAGCTCGTTTTCATGAGGCTCCGAAGGATTTTATAACTAAGTTTAAAAAGATAGAGGATATTAGTGAGTTAGAAAGGATTGCTTCAAAGAGTTATAGATGTCAGAATCTGGATGAGATTAGTAAGTTATTGTAGGTTTATATAGGTTATATCACAATAAGACCCTTTTCTAACAAGATAAAAGAGGTAATCGTTCACTCCCCCCTTCTTTTTTGTCACTTTTGAGTGGAGCTCAAAAATTTAACTCGCTGATTTAACTAGTTTTACAAGAAAATATCTCTCGCTTTGTTCGAGATGATAAGTGAGGGGGGCTGAACGGATACTAAAAGTGATTTAAAAGCTATTTATTTAGCTTATATAAAAGTCAAGATCGAGTTACCCTTTTTTAAAATATTCAGGTAAAATCATCCGTTCAATAGTTTAGTTTCGTTAATTTACCCGCAATTAATATGCTGTTCTCAAAAAAGAACTTATTGTTACATTTTAATTGTCGAACTTGGGTCGTTTTTTTCTGTTCTTTATTCTTTCAGTGCACTCTATTTGATCATCAGCACCTAACGTACTGAGTGGAGATTTCGTTCTTCCTGATCGTCCTGGTAATCGTGTTTTTGTACCTGATGAGCTTGGGAATTTTGGAATATAATAGCTTTTCCCGCCTTCATCTTTTAACCTCCACAATATTACTGTCAAATTGGCAATAGAATTTCCTTTACCATTACGTTTAAGGATTCCTTCTTTGATTAATGTTTCTAAGAGATGTGTAACATTAGTAAACCTGTTTTTAATATTGTCAGGAGTTATCCCCTCATTTTTAAAAAATTCCTTTACTTTATATGCTACTGTACTAGAAGGATCTATACCCTTTTGTATAAATGGTAGTTTATCAGCATTATCCCGTATCATCTGAGCCAGTCTTACAAGCGGTATTAATTTTTCCCCATCTGGAGCTTCTGCTCGATATTTTCTAGCAATTTCCATAGGATTTAGTAAGTTACCAGAAGAGTTGTTGGTTATTATTTTTTTTATCACTTCAATTAGTTTTGGTGTCATTACCTGCTTTTTTTTACCTTTTTTCTTTTTCCCTGGTTTTTCGGGTGATCCTGAGTTTGACGATGTCCTTTTTTTTTGGTTTTTTCCTTCTTCTTCCGCCATAGCAAAAAGTTGAGTATAAAAGCTCTCTTTAACCTGCTCTAAATGATTTTCAAAGGCTGTTTGACAAAATTCTTTATACTCTTGATCTTCATTATTATTTGCAATGGGAGGATCTGCGAGATGCCAAGCGGCTAAACCTAAAAACGTTCCCACTCCAACTGTGCTTGCTGCTATGTATTCCGTTGCCACCCCTAATTCAGCCCATAAAGCACTACTTTCTTTAGCTGAGAGCATTTCTTTTCCTAATACCAAAATACTATTATTACCAAAAGGATCCACAAACCCTGTCGGTCTCCCCCAACAATAAACATATCGATTCAAACTCGGCGGCTCCCCAACTTCACCCAAATAACTATCCTGAGTCACAAACATCCCCCGCTTACTGTCATAATACCTCACCCCAAAATAAAATAACCCGGTTTCCTCATCCAATTCCTTTCCAGTAAAGGTATAATCACTTGCCACTGCCTGCTTATCAAAATTTCCCCTAAAATTCCCCCAGGGATCATATACATATACAACAAGAATCACACCTGTTTCTCCAACTAACTCAGTTGTTGTCGAGCCAAAGGCGTTATTAAGATAATATTGAGTAGGCTTTGAGGTCTGATTTAGACTGATTAAACTCTCTGAACCATAATTGTATTTTACAAACTGGGGATCCTTCTGGGACGCATTTGTGCTCATCTCATTAACTAACCTCTCGAAAAACCTCTCTATCAGAACTGCCTGTTTATCATAGATATACTCTTTGGCCTTGTCTGTGGTAATCTTCTTTGTTCGCATCCCCTGGTGGTTGTAGGAGTAAAAAGAGACATTCTTAGTCATTGGTTCTTGATTTTTAGTTCTTGGTTCTTCATTCTTGGTTTGGGATACTGAATTTGGAGTATTGCATTCTCCTTGATTCTCTACACTGACCAGGCAGTCAGAGGAGTTATAGATAA
>JAZDLJ010000403.1:0-4585 GCA_043802115.1 bacterium
GCACTCTTTCAGAGTGCGGGTTGGTGGGGAAATCATTACCCAGGGTTTCACCCTGGGCTAGTATGAGAGGCTCCTTCGGAGCAGTTTATGAGTTGTCCCTTCGGGGCAAAATAGAGTCCGCCCGTAGGGCGTTAATTTAAATAAACCAAATATTTCCCTTTAGTTGGTGCAGGTGTAGCAAATATCTCTGGACCATATCCTGTTGTGACATCCACATCTAACGCCCTTCCATCTTGCAGGACTCGATTACCATAAAAACAATGTTCTCCCGCAGGGAAAGTTTCGCCCGACCTAACTTATTTGTTTTAAGAGCCTGATTTCTCAAATTTTATTGAGAATTCATCTAAAAATACTTGTTTTTGGCTCGTCGTCCTTGGTTCCTTGTTGTTAAGAATTAAAGAAAAAAATGAATTTTTATCCTCTTTTGTGCCTGTTTTAGACATGTGTGTTTCATCAATAATATTACCGATTATCCCTGTTGTTTTTGTCTGGTCTTCTAATCTGATTGCCTCCCATGCAACCTATAATGAAAAAAAATAGATTGTAAAGTTTTTTTTAGGTTTAAGTTTGACAAATTTTATTTTTGTAGTTTATAATAAGCTGAAATAATAGCACTGGGTGGGGAGCATTCCAGTTATAATTTAGACATACGAACTATCTCGAAAAATAAGAGATTAACTACAAAGGAATACAAAGGTTAACGCAAAGTAACGCAAATGAGTAAAAAAAAGCATAAGAAACAAGATAAGGATAAGACAAAAGATCTAACAACAACCTTGCTCAAGCTTTCTGATAAGGAGTTGCAAGAAAATGCAGGATTATTTTTAGAAAGGGGGCAATATAAAAAGGCTATTGAGAATTATAAAATAATTATCTCTAAACGTGGTCCGAGTGCGAAAATCTTAAATAAATTATTTATAGCTTATCAAGGCAGGATTAAGGAATTCGCTGAAAAGGGGATGCAGAAAGAGGCAATAGAACTTTGGGAATATATTGACAAGACCTATAGTCAACAGTTGGACGTTTCTCTTTATATAGATCAACTTCTTCTGATAAAGGATTACCATAAGGCAGTTAAGATCTTTTTTCAAGATCGTGGAAAAATTAAAGCCCCCGAGGAGATTCAGAGGATAGAAAGCGCCTTGGCCTTACTTGTGCTTGCCAGGAAAGAAGAGATTATCTCCTTTATCCCACAGAATTCGCTTATTATAAGACAGAGATCCTTAATTGAGGAAGGATTACAGGCAATATATGAAGGGATGGAGGAAAAGGTTGGTGAATTTATCCAACCGATTGGTCTGCATTCTCCTTATAAAGATTGGAAGGTTTTTTTAAGGGGGTTGGTAGCTTTTTATAGACATCAAGATCAAGAGGCCTATCAGATATTTAATCGTCTTCCTAAAGATTCACCCCTAACTAATGTTGCTTCTTTTTTAAATTTTGTCCTTAATTTAGCTAGTGAGCGCCAGGATATAATAGGCTATTATTCTGCCTTTAAGTCGAACGAAGTATCTTTCTTGAGAGAGATTATAGGTAGTAGCGTTGAATTACTGACTATTATTAAGATATTATCATCTCAAGCAAATCAATTGGGAAATAACAGAGAAGTCACGAATACTTTAAAAAAATTAGCAGTTTATCTTCCTGCTGAAGAAGATCAAAGATACCTTAGAGACACTAGTTCTGTAGTTTTAGTAACTTCATCAACAAAGACGTTTGCTAGAAATTATGAGTCTCTTTGGGGTAAGGCTCTTGATCCCTTTGAGGAAAATCGTCTTCTTGCGGTTATTAGTGAAAAAAATAAGAATCTTAAGGAAGCCAATAAGTATTGGGAGATATGTCTTAATTATTTAAAAGGAAAGAAGACAAGGGATATCTTTACAAACCTAAAAGAATTAAATATAGCGATAGCTCTTATCCTAAGAAGATTAGCAGATAATACAAAAAAATTGGGGATGTCAGAAGAAGATTTTTGGGCAATGAATTTCTTTGATTTTATGTCTGGACGAAATAGAGGGGAAGAGAAGAAATATGTTACTTACTTAACAGAAAGTCTAAAATATGATCCTGCTGATGAGCAAACTTATCAGAAGCTTATTAATTTTTACCGCAAAACAGGAGAGGAAAAAGAGGCAATTAAATGGTTAGAAGGTCTTTTAAAGGTCTTTCCTGACCATGTTGCCACTTTACTAGAGGTGGCAACTATCGCCTTTAGAAGGAAGGCTATTCAAAAATCTCTCAGTTTTTTGGATAAGGCATTAAAATATGATCCGCTTAATGTTAAGGCTCGTCATTTAAAGGTATCAATTCATATCTATTCAGCTTTTCAGAGGTTTCAACAGAAGAAGTTTAAGTTAGTGGAAAAGGATTTTGAGGATGCACAAGCGCTACTAATTTCAAAAACTGATACCAATAAGTTTCAGATAACCAGGGGATTAGCAGAGATAGCCATGGGAGAAAAAGAGAAAGGCTATGCTTTTATTGATGAAGCAGTTCAAATAGCTAATAACTCTTTTGATGCCTATTTTCAGGTATTGATTGAAAGTAGTATATGGGGGATAGCTGAGGAATTGGTTACTCCTTATCTGAAGGTTTTTGAGGAGAGGTTAAATGGAGATCCTCAAGTATTAGAAATTAAAAGGCTTATGAACTTAGCCCTTTCTTATTTTCAAAGTGAAGGATTACCGATCCAGTTCAATACTCGAAAGAAGATGAGGTATATTAAGCCATATCTTGAAAGGGCTGTTAATCTCCTTCAATTTTCAGAAGGAGAGATCCTGGAGATATGTAACTATCTTGCTATTGTTCGTCTTTATCCACTTTTGGTGCATTATGCCAGGGAAGGGAGGAAGAAATACGGAGAGAATTGTCGATTGCGATTCTATGCATTTGTTGGCCGAAGCAAGGGATTGCCTCTTAGTTATGTCCCTGAGTTGGGTGATCTCTATGGTGAGGTTATGGATGAATGTGAAGAAGTAAGGGATGAAAAGACATTCAATGAACTTGCTAAATTCGAAGATGGTTGTCATCCCTTATATTCTCGTAAGCCAAGTGATAAAGATGGGGTGGATGAAGTATCACCTCGAATAAGATTAAGTAATAATAATCAAGATACAGACAAACAGTTATCGTTTTTTTAGTTTTTCGTTCATAATTTTAATTATACTACCCCAAATTAGGTTTTTCTAAAATAATGCAGGTTTATTTTGTAACTAACTGTTTAGGCACAAAGTAGCAAAGGCACAGAGGCACAGAGGAAAAAACAAAAAAAAATTAAAAAACTTTGTGCCTTAGTGGTTTTGTGCCTTAACATGCTGGTTTGAATTAACACAGGCACTTAGAAAAATCTAAGTTGGAGTACTATAGCAAAGTCAATTTTGGGATAGGTTTATGAGAAATCCATATGAAGTTCTTCACGTATTAACCTCAGCAAGTGATTCAGAAATAAAAGAGGCTTATCTAAAGATGATAAAAAAATATCCTCCTGATAAATTTTCTGAGGAATTTAAGGAAGTTAGGGATGCATACGAAAAGGTTTCGACTATTAAGGCACGGATAGGGCATAGATTGTTTGACTTAGAAGAGTTGGATGTCTCTGCATTGTTAAAAAGGCTTAGGATGGGTGAGCAGAGGAACCGAATTCTTCCTAAACGTATAGTAGAGGTTGTATTAGAGCAGCAATGTTAATTATAATACTACACTACTCCAACTTTGGTTTTTCTAAAATAATGCAGGTTGATTTTATAACTAACTGTTAAGGCACAAAGTAGCAAAGGCACAAAGGGAAAAAATAAAAAAACTTAAAAACTTTGTGCCACAGTGCTTTAAAATACTGGTTTGAACTAACACAATCACTTGGAAAAACCTAATTTGGAGTAGTATATATATAGTGACCTGCTATTAGTAGAAAAGGAGAGCGATAATGACCGACGAAGAAATAAGTGATCAAGAGGGAGACAAAGTAGCATTAACAATTGTTGAAAATGAAGGTTTTATGTTTGCAGGAGGTGTAAAGGAGTGTTCCGGAAATTTTAAGGTTGAGTTAGTTGAAAAATTTTGTCATTGGCTTGAGAATCAGGATATGCAAGAGTTGGAGAGTCAAATTAATACAGGAGAGATAAGTTTGCCTTCGCCTGATACCTCTTTTGCTCAAATTGATCTCTTCACTTTATTCTCCGAATTAATTGCCCTAAAGCAGGAGACTAAAATAGCCTCTAGGCAATGGAAAACAGGTATAGATCAATGGGAAAAGACATCCGAATTCCTCCAAAAAACCTTTGAAACCCTACAAAGAGAACAAGAACAAAGACGTAAAGAGGTAGCAGAGCTTAAAGAATCCCTAATCCGTCCTTTATTACAAGGAGTCTTAGATATATATGATCGTCTTGAACAAGGAATTAAGGCCATTGAAGAGAGGCGACCATCTTCCTGGCTAACTAGAGTTATGGGAGGGGGGAAAGGATTTCAGGAATTTGCTGAAGGACAAAGTATTACCTTAAGGCATCTAGGTCGGTTATTAGCCTCTTATGAAGTTACCCCTATTGAAACTGTTGGGAAAGTTTTTGATCCCTTTAGGATGAGGGCT
>JAZDLJ010000424.1:0-9653 GCA_043802115.1 bacterium
GTAAAATTGCCTCTGTTTGAGCGAAGCGAGTTAGGCAATTTAGGGAAGCAAGCTTAGAAAATTCAAAAAGACTACTTCAACGAACGAAGCAAAGATTTTTGTCTTCCTACGCCCTGCACGATTATTTTGGAAAGATGTCTACTATTCATATTTTAAATCAACTTTAATTCCAAGTAATTTTTCACTTGCTGAATCATCAGTAAAAGTTAAGACAATATTATTTTTTATAATACTCAAATACTCCTCTTTTGTTAAATATTTTTCAATCTCATTCAATTGGTTTTGGTTAACAATGTAATTTGGTTCTGTGTTTCGGACAATTCTCGCTCAATGTGGTCTGCTTCTGTTTTTACATCATAATAATCTTCTGCAACTTGAAAATTATGTAAATCTTTTTCAAATTTATCAATTTTATCATCTAAATCTTTTAGCGTAAGTGTTACATCCTTATCTCCTAAAAAAATTCTCGCAGGAGGTCATCATGTTTAATATTTTCAGTAAGTTTTCGGCATCCTTCATTTATCAGGTTACGTTTTTTTAAAGGCTGAGGCGAGTTATTTTTCTACTTCACTTTTTCGATTTTGGATATATGCCTCTCTAATTGCTACATACGGATCAAATGAGGCCTCCTTGAGAGTCTCATAATCACCAATATAAAATGAAGTTTTATTAACTTTTTCGTAACTATGAATTCCTACAGATGCTATTGGAGGGGGGATATATGTGATAGGGTTTAAGAAAGAATCACCTGCGATTCCTAAAGAATCGCGTATAGTTGATGGCCCAAGAAATGGCCAAACTATATACATACCGTTGCCGATTCCATATACCCCAAAAGTCTGCCCAAAGTCCTCAGAATTTGGAGCTTTGAGGCCATGCCTGCCAGAAAAATCATTAAAACCAAGGATACCATAAGTACTATTAAAGAGAAATCTACTAAACTCGTTAACTGCTGCGTTTCCCTTTCCTTGAAAAATACAGTTTACAAATCGAATTGGTGTACTAATATTATTAAAAAAACTTTGAACTCCCTCTCTTACTTGTCTGGGCGCTATAGCCTTATATCCTTTAGCCACTGGTTTGAGTGCCCAAAAGTATAATTTGTCATTGAATTGAAACATCAGATGATTCCAGGGAGAGAGCGGGTCTGCCACAGAAACATCTTCCTGTTCAATATCTTCATCAAAATAATCATGCTCATTATTTTGGGTATCAGAGTTGATTGAGATAACTTTTCCTTCGACAGGTCGTACCTGATTAGTACCAGGGTTAACGAGTTCTCCATCTCTGGATGGAGAGCTTGATTGAGAAGAAATTGGATGAATGGTGGCAGCCTTATGGGCACAACCAAAGGAATAAAATAAAAGAAGGATTGAGAGAAGGGATAAATATCTCATTTTTTCACCTCCAGTTGTCTAATCATTTCACGAAGTTGCTCGATTAGTTTAGCAGACGATTTTTTACCAGTAAATTGACTTCGATAGTTTTGAACTAAGCTTATACCTTCAATTTTTATATCATAAATCTTCCAGATATCGTTATTTCGTTTCATGCTATAGTCAATGGGTGTCTCAATGCCTCCACCAACTATATTTGTCATTATTAATGCCTTTGAATCACCTTTCATCTCTTGTTTTAGATATTCTACCTTTTGGTTATTATATTTTTCCCGAAATTTTTTAAGATAGGTATTCTTGAGAAGATTGGAAAAAAGGCTGGTGAACTCTTTGAATTGCTCAGGAGTAAAATTTTTATAAACTCCCCCTAGACTTCGTCTACTAATCTCCTCAAAATCAAAGACAGTGTCAACAACTTCCTCGAACTTTTTTGTTTGCAGAGATTCATCTTTTTTGTAGTCAGTATTCTTAAGAATGGTGATCATTTCTTCAATATTTTTTTTAACCACATCCATTGGTTCTTTAGCATATGCTAAGGAAGATACTCCAACAAATGCTACTATAAATAAAAGAATAATTTTTTTCATAATCTCCTCACACCTTTCCAAAGACATATTTTGAGATTAATTCTTCTAAGTCCACTGGGGATTCTGTTTCTATAATAGTTTCTCCTGATTTAAGGATATGTTCTGAGCCACCAGGAGAAAGTGAGATATACTTATCTCCAATCAATCCTGACGTCTTGACAGAGGCGATGGTATCATCGGTCAGGGAGACTTCTTTTTTTATCTTCATCTTTACAACAGCAAAATAGTTATCTTTATCCAAGGTGATCGACTCAACCTTCCCCATTGTGACCCCGGAAATTACTACAGACGCACCATCATAAAGACCTGTTACTGATCGAAATGATGCAAAAAGGGTATAATGATCACCTCCAATCCACCCCATCTTACCTAGCTTAATAGCTAGATATCCAACACAAATAAGACCTACAATGATAAAAATACCTACCATAGTTTCAGTGTATCCTTTTTTCATGGGTTCTCCTTATCCCTTAAACTTACCATAGGTCGAAGATAGTTTTTTCATCTTCGACCTATGGTAAGTTTAAGGGATTTGTTTGAATTTGGTGCGGTTCTGTCGAATTAATTATCATTTTAAATAAATTAGGCCATAAGAATATAAAGAAATACTGTAAATATTCAGTAAACCCCTTAAGCACCTGGATAAAATTGTTTTTATATTTTCTTATCCCGCAGGGATTATATGAGGATAATAAATCAAAAAAAAATTAATTCAGTCCCGTAGGGAGGACTGAAATAAATTTTCCTCAACTCCGTGTCTTCTGGCAAATTTATATTTGTAGGGGTTTACTGAATATTTACGAAATACTAAAGTTAGAGTAGCATAACCTATTTTCTGCACAAAATTTTTTACTTATTTTATCTTGTTGATTTTATTTGTACATCATTTCAGACCCCTCGACAAATTTGGTGAGGGCAAAGAACTATGCTTCAATTTTTCAAATAATTATAAAAATGTGCGGAAAATAAGGTATAATAGTAAAAAAGCTACTTTGTCTCTATTGTAATTGTAAACTCATGAAAAGCCCTTTTCCTCGCTTCGGCATTGGCAACCACTTCCTCCATGCAACTGTCTTCCCGTGCCTCAGCAAATCCAATGCTTATTGGACAAGGAAGGTCATTAGGAAAAGGACACTCTAATAACTCCTCTATTTTTATTACCTTTGCCAGATTAGCACAAACTATGAAGGCTTGATCTATATTTGTATGAGAAAGTACTATTATAATTTTATTAAACGAGTATCGCGAGCATGTATCAGTGGAGCGGATCTGATGATGCACTTTAATAATAAAATTTCTAATCAATGTCTGAACAGCCTCATATCCAATCGTATCGTTAAGTTGATCTACATTCTCAATTATAATAAGGATAAGAGAAAAGGCTATACGGTGACGTCGAAGGTGATTTTTAGCTTCCTTAAATCTTTTTTCTCCTGTAGCCCCTCCAGGAATACCAGTTAAAATATCACGAAGTTTCTCCAACCCATGTATAAATTCCTGAACCACAGGATTAGGGGACATCTGAATCTCTTCAGACGTTCCCTGGAAAATGATAGTGCCATCATCAAGCATGGCTACACATTGCGATATATAAAAAATTTCTGGTATATCATGGCTAACCAGTATAGCAGTGAAACCAAACCTTTTTTGGTAGTCAGAGATCATACCATATACAGCGTTTTTACGAATTGGGTCCAGACCAGTTGTTGGTTCATCAAAAAGTATTATTTGTGGATCCGTTACCAGTGCCCTTGCCAGAGCTACCCTTTTCTTCATTCCTCCAGAAAGCTGAGAAGGATATTTATCATCAATTTCATGTAAGTCTAGTTGGTCCATCCTTTTACGTACAGCTATATTTATATCTTCTTTGGATAATGTATGCCTCTCTCTAAGTGGTAAGGCAATATTGTCAAAAATTGTCATAGAATCGAAGAGTGCTGTATTTTGAAACATATAACTGAACTTTCGTTTTAGCTCTCTTCTTTCTTCTTTGCCCATTTTAGCTACAGGCTTACCATTAAACAAAACTTCTCCACTATCAGGATATAGAAGGCCTATAAGATGTTTCAGCAGCACACTTTTGCCCACACCACTTTTTCCAATTATTGTAGTCACTTCTCCTTGATTAATACTAAGATTTATCTTATCTAGGATAATTTGTTCTCCAAATTTTTTAGTAACGTTTTCCATTTGGATAAGAGGTTTAGCCATAGTCATTTACAATAGAAAAGAAGTTAATAGATAATCTGCTACTAGAATCAAAACACTGGACATAACGACTGCTGAAGTGGTTGAAAGACTTACACCCTTAGCCCCATATCCTTCGGTCTTTGTGTGAGTAAAATAGCCCTGAAAACAACAAACAGTTGAAACTAAGGCGGCAAATACAATTGATTTGATAAAGCCTCCCTGGATATCCTTTAGATGAATACTTGCCTGCATTCGATAAAAGTAACTTCCTGGATTAACGCCAAGGAGTATTGAGCCTGTTAGGTATCCTCCATAGATACCTACTACATCAAAAATAGCCGTAAGAAGAGGAAAACTGATAAGTGAGGCTGCAATCCTTGGACTTACCAAAAAACGAAGAGGATTAATATCCATGGTTTCCAAGGCATCTATCTGTTCAGAAATTCGCATAATCCCAATCTCTGCTGCAATAGACGACCCAGCTCTTGCTGTAATCATAATAGCAGTAAATACTGGCCCAAGCTCCCGAATTAATGAAAGGGCAACAGCTGCACCAAGAAGACTCTCGGAACCAAATTTGACAAGGGTATAATACCCTTGGAGACCAAGCACCATCCCAGCAAAAACTGCTGTCAGAGAGATGACAAAGATAGATTTCATACCGATAAAGTATACTTGCTGAACGATTTTTGATAGCTGAAAAGGAAGTGAAAAAATAAGGAAAAAACTTTTATAAAAAAAAATCCCCATTTTTCCCACTTCTTTAACAACCCTGGAAAATTTCATTTTTATATCCTAATTATTTGATGCTCTTCAGATTATACTATTCCCTAAAAACCAGACCACTCTTGAATGAAAAATAGGTTAAAATATATAGTAGTGCTAAACAAGTAATGCTGAAGGCCAGCATTATTTCTACTAACTAATTGATATTTTATACTTTTAAGCTTAACATTCGACCTAATAGTATTACATGTTGCACACTACCAAATATATTACCACAAAAACCATTCAAAAGGAGGTAAAAAATGGAGGGACTTAGAAAAAATTTCCTGATATAATTTTATGTCTATACTACTCCAACTTAGGTTTTTCTTGGTAACTATTAGCCTAGGTAAGACCTGTTAGGTTAGTTAAAGATCAGTAGGTTAAGGCACATAGGCACAAAGGAAAAAAATAAAAAAAACTTAAAAACTTTGTACTGTAGTGCCTTTATGTCTTAATATACTGGTTTTAACTAACACAATCACTTGGAAAAACCTAAGTTGGAGTAGTATAGATCAACTGAAAAATTAAATGTTACTCATATAACCATTACTAGACATCTTTCCAAAATAATCTTGTGGGTGAGAAGACAAAATTTTTGTCTTCTCTTGCCTCTAGATACTTAGAGAATACGGTATTTATTTTGGAAAGATGTCTATTATAGATATAATATAAGCATAGAAGAATAAAAGATAAAGAATTAAATTAGAATAAAAAGGAAATAAGCGATTTATTTTTTTTAAAACAAAAGCTATAATTCACTCTTCCAAAAAAAAATGCAAAAAATGGGCATCCTTCATTTAACCTCAAATTAGTTTACACTTTTTTAAAGTATTCAGAATTCAGATTAAATTTGTGAGTAGATACTATTTTAATATATACTTCTCCAACTTTGGTTTTTCTAAAATAATGCAGGTTAATTTTGTAACTAACTGTTAAGGCACAAAGTAGCAAAGGCACATAGGAAAAAAACAAAAAAAATCTTAAAAAAAATTTGTGTTTCAATACCTTTATGCCTTAACATGCTGGTTTTAACCAACACAATCACTTGGAAAAACCTAAGTTGGAGTAGTATAGTAACAGTGTCGGTGATTAGTACCAGGGTCGGATAAAAAAATTATTTACTGACATTACTAATTAATATAAATAGAGGTACCCATTATGGATAAAAAAGACAAACCGATGTTATCAACTAAGTCAAAATGGGGGTTTGTTATATGGACTATTCTCTTTTTATTTTTATTCATCTATCTCCTTAGGGGTTTTGGTAGCCCTCCAGAGGCGGTAAAAATCTCTTATACAAAATTTAAACAAGAGATAAAAAAAGGAAGGATCTCTGAGATAACATTTAAAGATAATATTATAATAGGTAATTTTAAAGAACCAACAGAGGTGGATTCTAAAGATTTAGATGGAAATGGAAAACTTATTAAGTATCAATTTTTCAAAACAACAAAACTCCCTGTTGAAGATCCAGAACTTTTACCTGATCTAGAAAAAAACAAGGTGGTTATAAAAGCTGAAGCAGGAGAGAGGACATGGATGACTACCCTGCTTATAGGACTCCTCCCATGGCTCCTTATTATTGGTTTTTTTATCTATAGTAGTAGAAAATTAGAAGAAAATATGACAGGGGGTAAAGGAGGCCCTTTTGGGATAGGTAAGTCAAAGGCCAAACTCTACGCTAAATCGAATAGCACTAATGTATCCTTCCAAAATGTTGCAGGACTGGCTAATGCAAAAAAAGAACTTTTAGAGGTCGTAGATTTTTTAAAGGCGCCCCAAAAATATCAGGCATTGGGTGGGGAATTACCAAAAGGTATCCTTTTGGTTGGTCCACCTGGAACTGGAAAGACCCTTATGGCCAGAGCCGCTGCTGGAGAGGCAAATGTCCCGTTCTTTAGTATAAGTGGTTCTGAATTTATTGAGATATTTGTTGGTGTTGGTGCTGCTAGAGTAAGGGATATGTTTGAATTAGCTAAAAGGGAGTCCCCCTCTATCATCTTTATTGATGAGATAGATTCTATTGGACGAGCGCGTGGTACAGGGTTAGGCGGTGGACATGATGAAAGGGAACAGACCCTTAATCAGATCCTTTCTGAGATGGATGGTTTCTCTCCTCATCACTCTGTAGTAGTTATGGCAGCTACTAATCGGCCGGATGTATTAGACCCAGCCCTAGTAAGACCAGGTCGATTTGACCGTCAAATTACCCTTGAATTACCCCAAAAAAAAGCAAGGAAAGAGATACTTCAACTCCATACTCGCCATATACCAATGGATAAAGATATCAATTTAGGTATAGTAGCGGACAGAACAGTAGGCTTTTCTGGAGCAGAACTTAAAAATCTAGTTAATGAAGCTGCCCTAATGGCTGCGCGGAAGAATAAAAAACAGGTTGAGACTGAGGATTTTGACCAGGCCAGAGATAAGGTTATAATGGGGCTTGAGAGAGAGGACCTTATTAGTGAGGAAGAGAAAAAGATTATAGCCTATCATGAGGCAGGTCATGCACTTATGGCAAAATTACTCCCGAATACAGATACTATTAAAAAGGTCTCTATAATCCCACGTGGTCAATCATTAGGAGCAACTGAACAAATCCCTGGTGAGGATCGTCATAATTTTAGCCGTACTTATCTTTTAAATCGTATATCTATAATGTTAGGGGGGCGGGTAGCAGAGAAGATTGTCTTTAAAGATATTACCTCTGGGGCAAGTGATGATCTAAAGAAGATAACTCAACTTGTTAAGCATATGGTTCGGCAATGGGGGATGAGTGAAAAAATTGGCCCAGTTGTCTTTCAAACAGGTGAGACTCATCCATTCTTGGGGAGAGAACTTGCAGAGCCAAAAGATTTTAGTGAGTATACTGCCAAGCTTATCGATGAGGAAGTAAGGAGGATCATTCAAGAAGGAGAAAGAAGGACTGAAGATGTTTTAAACTCAAATAATGATAAACTGGATATAATTGCTAAAGGACTACTTGAACATGAAAGTTTATCTAATGAAGAGATTGACCAGTTATTAATGAAAGTGAGTTCGATAATACAGTAGATAATCGGGGAAGAGATTAATGTGAGTAGCTGTAAATTTTTAACCCACGGGAAATGTTTCAAAACGATCCTGGCTTGCAAAGAGTAGTGTGATAAATTTTGTTCTCATCTTTTAGCGGTATTGGAGGAAGA
Organism: bacterium; assembly: GCA_043802115.1. GTDB lineage: Bacteria > SZUA-182 > SZUA-182 > JAZDLJ01 > JAZDLJ01 > JAZDLJ01. The sequence continues at coordinate 8,128 of JAZDLJ010000424.1, forward strand.
TTTTGAAGGTAGTAATATTACATGGAGAGATTTTGTCATCTGCCTCACCAGATGAACAGGATGTCCTTGTTGAAGTGAAGGCTGTTTCTTCTGCGCTTGAGGAACTCGGGTATGAACCTGTTTCTGTTTCGGTTGGTTCAGATATTAACCAGGCAATTAATCATCTTCAAGAAGAGCAACCTATTGTTGTCTTTAACCTTGTGGAATCTCTAAATGGACAAGGCAGGTTTATTCATTTAATTCCATTACATCTTGATTATTTAAATATTCCATATACAGGAGCAAAGACGGATGCTCTCTACCTAACCTCAAATAAGATCCTTGCCAAAAGGACTTTTTCCTTTTTTAATATCCCTACACCTGATTGGATAACTTACAAAGAGGTTATCAATAAAAAAGATCAGATAAATTTTAGTTCTCCATATCTTTTTAAATCTATCTGGGAGCATGCCTCAATTGGTTTAGATGATAATTCCTTGATAGCGGATTATAACAAATTGACTGAGAGGTTAAAACAACTAGACCTAAAGAATTCGGAGGAGCTCTTTCTTGAGCAGTATATTGAAGGAAGAGAATTTAACATTACTCTTCTTTCAGATGTTAAAGGGATTGAGGTTATGCCGGCGGCAGAGATAAGATTTAATAATTATACCTCAAGACCTAAAATTCTTGGCTATAAGGCAAAGTGGGATAAGAATTCCGTTGAGTATCAAAACACCCAGAGGTGTTTTGATTTTTCCAAAGATGATTTACAATTAATTGAACAATTAAGACAGATTTCCTTGAGATGTTGGGATTGTTTTGAATTGAGTGGGTATGCCAGGGTTGATTTTAGGGTAGACAACCTGGGAAGACCCTGGGTGCTTGAGATAAATGTAAATCCATGTATATCCCCTGATAGTGGTTTTGTTGCTGCTGCTCAAAGAGGAGGGATTGGTTATAAACAGCTTGTTGAGAGACTAATCCTTCCAAGGGGTAAAAAATAGTCTTTTTACTTTTTACCCCTTGGATATTTCCTTTCAAAGGCATAAGGTAAATATACCTCGCCATAACCTGTCTTAAGGTCTTTTTTCATGCAGTTCCTTTGTCCGTTCAAGATGTAAATATAAATCAGTTTGTAATGATTCAGGGAGTAATGTAGTTCTATCTTTATCCCCCTTACCATCATGAACCATTATCAATTTGGAACCAAAATCAATATCTTTGACTCTCAAACAAACCATCTCCATAATACGCAAACCAGTTCCATAAAGCAATTGTTAGGATAAGAAGGCTGGTCCCTTCTTCGATAATTTTAAATATGGCCTCAACCTCATCAACTGTTAAGACAGGTTCGATAAAATTCGACCTGTACGGTTAACTTTATTTTTAAACATGAATAACGTAAATTAGATACTTTTACAAATAAAGACATATTAAACCACGGAAAAAATCTGAAAAAATAACAATTAAAAAACAATTTTTCAAATTTTTTCGTGATTTTACTACTTTGTTTTTAAAGATGATACTAAAAAAGCGTAATTATG
>JAZDLJ010000433.1:0-2616 GCA_043802115.1 bacterium
CGCCACCCACTCGCCGCACCTACCGCTTGGACTTAAAATAAGTTCGAACTTTTTTCAGGAGGGCCGACTCTTCGATTCGCTCGATAAATAGACCTCACTCAAAATCTTCAACTATCCTTTAAGGGTTGGAGGAAAAAAGAAAAAAAATCTAATCAAGTTGGGAGATATTCTTGTAACCTGATTTGATTTTTAATTGATTTAGCGGTATAGTTGCTGACGAGAGATAAAACTAAAGGGTTTATAACATGACAAATACAGAAATAATAGGTCATGATTCTTATCCACTTCCTAATGGTAGAATTTCTTCTGAACAATCAGGACAGGCTTCACAAATTAAGCCAGTACACTCTGAGGATCTTATTGAAAGACTTGATTTAGCTGGATTACCCAAAGCACTTGTAGCTTCGGTAAAAGGAAGTATATGGGGTGAAATAGATGATGGCAAAATGCTGCTGGAGTGTAGAACAGTATCTGTCCTACAACAACCCAGAGATGGAGGTGTTGCCATATGTGATTTTGATGATTGCTTAATGTCTGCAACTGGTTGGCATAAAAAAGAATATCAACTTCTTGAACAAAGTGAAGAATTACACAGCATGGGTGTAAAAATAAGCGCGGAAAGAGCACGGGCTATGTATGAATTATCTAAAATACGTGTACCGCTGACTGTAGAAAACGAACCCAGGTATACTCCAACGTTAAATCAGATACTTGCTAGCCTTTATGTTGAGAGTTTGAGAACCGCAGCTGCTAAAGAATGCCCTGAAGAACAATCTTGGCTTGAATTATTAGACTGGAAGGCTGCTATTGACGGACAAATACAAAAACACGGTGAGAAAGCGTTAAAAGCTTACGCTATTCACCCTTTAATTAGTAAAATTTTCATGGGAAATCCCCCATCGAAGTTTCTTTACAGAGATTTTGTTCTGGATGTACTTGCAGCAACCAGGCCGAATGATATCAGAATTATTGCAACAAGAGGAAAAATAGAAGGCCCGTTGGGACAAATTCATAAAATTCACGGAAGCGGTTTAATGAAAGAAAGAATATGGGCTGGTCAACGTATAGACTTAGTTATATATTCTAATGATATAAAGGCGCAGGCGCTTATTACACTGACAGAAGTACTGCCTGGTATAAAAGATAGACTAATTAGAATATACGATGATAACCCTAATGAAGTATTGCCTTATCTTGGGGTAGCAAGACAGCTTGGCACATCCAATATTGAAGTAGTGCAAGTTAGTCATCCTGACGCAAAAAGAAAAGGTGTGAATTTAGATGTAGAACCGAACCTCGATTATATGAGGCGTGGAACACGATTGAGACATTACTCTCCGTTTCATGATCATCAACAATCAGAGCCGATAGCTTCCGCAACATCTTTGTAACCGTCTCTTTGCAAAAGCTTGACTAATCCTTGGTTAATTTCAGATATCGGTTGTGGGCCTTCATAGATCATACCGGTGATTAATTGAACTAATGATGCTCCCAGTTTAATCTTCCCGTAGGCATCTTCAGCAAATTTTTTATGTTAAGATAGGGGCAATGAAAAAGCAAGGGAATTATGCTTTTATTGATAGTCAAAACCTAAACCTCGGAGTCCGTTCTCAAGGCTGGAAACTTGATTTCCGTAAATTCAGACAATACTTACGCAATAAATATAACGTTGTTAATGTTTATCTGTTTATTGGCTATAAAGCTGGTAATGAAGCGCTTTATATAAACTTGCAACAAATGGGCTATCTTGTGATCTTGAAACCCGCAATGGAGTTACCCGATAAAACTGTAAAGGGAAACGTTGACGCTGAGTTAGTATTGCATACCATGATTCAGTATCCAAATTATGATAAAGCTATTATTGTATCTGGTGATGGAGATTTTCATTGTTTGGTTGAATACTTAGAGCAACAAGGTAAGTTGCTTCTTATAATGGCACCAAATAGACATTATTCGGGTTTGCTGAGAAAATATAATAACTATATTGCTAGAGTAGATCTATTGAGAAATTCTTTAGCACTAAAAACGGCCAAGATCAGCAATCGGTCGAAACCTTAAGCCGCTTAGCTTGGCCATCGTGATAAAAATATCTTATCACAAGTTGTCAAAAGATGCAACTCTACGGTTTATACTGCCTACTGCCTGAGATATATTTGTATATCCATCTTTTTTTAATAGTTTGACTAATCCTTTATTAATTTCCCCAATTAGTTGAGGGCCTTCATAGATCATGCCTGTTATAAGTTGGACTAATGAAGCTCCTAGCTTAATCTTTCTATAGGCATCTTCAGCAGAAAATATTCCCCCTGTCCCAATAATTATATATTTACTTCTAGTTTTCTGGTAAATGTATTTAATTTGTTTGTTAGCCAGTTCTTCCACTGATTTACCACTTAAGCCCCCGTTTTTATCTTTTTTAGTCAAGTTAGAACAGATAAATCCTGCAATTTTATGTTTCTTTACTACTTCTAAAATACCATCAACTTGTTTTTCAGTTAAATCAGGGGGCATTTTTATAAAAATAGGTTTTTTAGTATAAATCTGGTCAATATAGGTTAATAGCTGGTCTAATTTTTTAGGATCTGAAAAAGGCTGGCCTCCAAAAGCATTAGGGCA
>JAZDLJ010000478.1:0-3869 GCA_043802115.1 bacterium
CCTTCGAACCGCACCCCTTAAAGGTAGTAAAACCTGAAAGAAGTCCTGAATTAATAAGTACTTTTCATGAAAAGATGCATTTAATCGAAAGGCTAGGGGTTGATATCCTTTTTTGTGTGAGATTTAATGAAGCTTTGTCCAAACTCAAACCAGAGGCTTTTGTTAAAGATATATTGCACGAAAAGCTAAAGATAAAAGAATTATTTATTGGAGATAATTATCGGTTTGGTAAAGAAAGAAGCGGGGATATTTATCTATTACAAAATTTAGGGGAAAAATATGATTTTAAGGTTTCTATTGTAAAATATACCTACATTGATGATAACCCTGTTAATAGTACAAATATCAGAAGGCTAATCAAAGAAGGAGAATTAAAGAAAGTAATTAGTTATCTTGGTCGTCCCTTTACTATAGAAGGAAAAGTAGTAAAGGGCTATGGCATTGGCAAAGGATTAGGTTTTCCAACAGCCAACCTCGTCTTTGATCATAAGCTCTTACCTCCTCCGGGAGCCTATGCTGTAAAGGCTATTTATAAGGATAACCTCTATTGTGGGGTAGCAAATGTTGGGTTTAGTCCAACGTTTAGTAAGAATAAATTCGGGATCGAAGTTCATCTATTTAATTTTCATGATACTATCTATCACGAATATCTTAATGTCCAATTTATCCAAAAGATCCGGGAAGAAAGGTTTTTTGAAGAAAAGATGAATTTGATAAAACAAATTAAACAGGATATTATTGTAGCAACGGACATTCTTCATTCGTCAGGTCACACTTTCTGAAATGTCTCTGCCTTTGCTACTTTGTGCCTAAACAGTTAGTTACAAAATCAAGCTGTATTATTTTAGAAAAACCTAAGTTGGAGTAGTATAGAGAAAGATGGAGAGCGCTGCTTTTGTCAACTGAACAAGAACTACTATCCCAACTTGACCTTAAAAGGTTACCCCGACATGTGGCTATTATTATGGACGGGAATGGTCGCTGGGCAAAAAAAAGGAGATTACCTAGAGTTGCTGGACATCGGGTAGGAGTTAGTTCTGTGAAAGAAATCGCTGAAGCTGCTGCCAAATTAAATATTGAGGTCTTAACCTTATACGCCTTTTCTATTGAAAATTGGAAACGACCCGCGACCGAAGTAACCACCCTAATGAAGTTACTGGTTGAATATCTAAAAAAAGAAGCCCGAGTCTTTCAAAAAAATAATATTAAGGTATTGAGTATTGGAAATATAGACGGATTACCTAAATATGCCTCTGATGCACTTAAGGAGACCATTTATGAGACCTCACAAAACAGGGGACTTAAATTGATATTGGCCTTAAATTATGGGGCTAAGGCAGAACTAGTAGAAACAACAAAAAAAATCGCAAGCCTCGTAGCTAATGGGGAACTTGCAATTAATGAGATTAATGAAGATACTATTGAACAAAATTTGTATACCAGAGGTCTCCCACCCCCAGATATTTTAATTAGAACAAGTGGAGAAATGAGGATTAGCAATTTTCTCCTTTGGCAAATCGCTTATGCCGAAATTTGGATAACTCCTGATTTTTGGCCTGATTTTAAACGTAAACAATTCTATGAGGCTCTTCTGGATTATCAAAAGAGGGATCGAAGGTTCGGAGGGATCTGCAGTTGAAACGTATTTTAAGTGCAGTTATTTTTATCCCTATATTTTTACTTATAATTTTTAGAGGGAATTCCCTCTATTTTTTTTTATTCTTAGAACTCTTTTTATTAGGTGGACTTCATGAAATATTTATCCTTCTTGAAAAACTTAATATGGATTGTTTTAAATTTGCAGGTTATTTACTTGGAATTTTTCTCAGCCTATCTTTTTTGATAACAAAAGGTTCATTTTTACCCTTTGGAATATCTCTAAGTATTATTCTCCTTTTTATTATTGGACTTTTTAAAAATGCCTCTCTTCTTAGGACGATATATTCAATTTTCGGAACATTATTTGGGATTTTTTATGTAAGTTTCCTGCTTGGTTTTCTTATTCTTATAAGGGATATTAATATTTATGGGCAGAAACTTCTCTTTTTTTTCTTTATCTTTATTTGGGCGGGTGATACCTTTGCCTTTTATTTTGGCATTAACCTTGGTAAACATAAATTGTGGCCAGGTATTAGTCCAAAAAAATCAGTAGAAGGGGCAATTGCAGGATTAACAGGAAATTTTATTGCCTCTATAATTATAAAGTTTACAATGCTACCTCTATTAACTTATTTCGATTGTCTCCTACTTACTCTTTTGGTGGGGATAATTGGACAGATAGGTGATTTTTTTGAATCAATGCTAAAAAGGGCTGCCCAAGTAAAGGATAGTGGTTCAACAATACCAGGTCATGGAGGGGTATTGGATCGATTAGACAGTATCCTCTTTGCTGCACCTGTATTTTACTGGTATATAACACTTGCAATAGGTCTAAAGTAGTCTTTTTACTTTATAGACCTATTGCGATAAGTGACCGACCATAATTACTTATAACTTTTGCGTAAACGACTTAGGTTACTTTTTCAAAATTTTCTTAGTGAAGCTTCCCGTTAAAAATTATCTCTGTTTGAGCGAAGCGAGTTCGGCAATTTAGGGAAGCAAGCTTAGAAAATTGAAAAAGTAACCCCTGTAGCCGAGCAAAATATTATATGTTTTTATGGTCGATCACTTAAAAGGTCAGATGAAAAATATTACCATCTTGGGTTCAACTGGCTCAATAGGCCGAAATACCTTAAAGGTTATCGAATCTTTTCCTGATAGGTTTAAGGTTATTGGCCTGGCTGCTGGTAAAAATATCGATTTATTAATCCAACAGATCGAACAATTTAAGCCAGAGGCAGTTTCTCTAGTAAATGAAAATTTAGCTAGGCTTTTAGAAAATAGGTTAGATAAAAAAAAAGACCTTCCAAAAATATATCATGGTACAGACGGACTAGTTAAAGTAGCTACCCTCGAAAAAGTTAATCTAGTAGTTTCAGCCATTGTTGGCGCATATGGATTAGTTCCAACAATGGCTGCTATTGAGGCGGATAAAGATGTAGCCTTAGCCAACAAAGAAGTGCTGGTTATGGCGGGTGAATTAATTATGAAAACAGCAAAAAAAAGAGAGGTAAAAATCCTCCCTATTGATAGTGAGCATAGCGCGATATTTCAAATCCTGGAAGGACAAAAAAAAAGTGAAGTTAGTAAGCTAATTTTAACTGCCTCTGGTGGTCCTTTTTATGAGATGTCTAATGACAAATTAGAAGATATCTCTGTTGAAGAGGCCCTTGCTCATCCTACCTGGAAGATGGGACGTAAAATTACTATTGATAGCGCTACCTTAATGAACAAAGGGCTAGAGGTAATTGAGGCTCATTGGCTCTTTGGGATTGATTTAAAAAAAATTGAGGTCGTTGTCCATCCTCAAAGTATAATTCATTCTTTTGTTGAATTCATTGATGGCTCGCTATTGGCTCAATTAGGGGTAGCTGATATGCGCCTACCAATCTTATATGCCTTGAATTATCCTGACAGAGTGCCTTATAATCAACTTCCTTCTTTCAGCCTCACTAAGGTTGAAAACTTAACCTTTTATGAGCCAAGGTACAATGATTTTCCTTGTTTAAGTTTGGCTTATCAAGCTGCTACTTCTGGTGGGACAATGCCTGTTGTCTTAAATGCTGCCAATGAGATTGCAGTTAAGTCCTTTTTATGTAAACAGATAGGTTTTATGGAGATACCTAAATTAATAAAAAAAACCATGAAAAAACATAACCATACTGATGTCCTCTGTCTTGATGATATCCTTAAAATTGATTATTGGGCAAGGGAGATGACAGAATCTTTAATAACATAGACTACTCCAACTTAGGTTTTTCCAAGTGATT
>JAZDLJ010000010.1:0-17766 GCA_043802115.1 bacterium
AGGTAATGCCTGAAATAATGGTCCCCTTAGTTGGAGAAGTTAAAGAATTAGCTCTTCAAAAAAAGGTTGTTTTAAATACTATAGATAAGATAAAAAAGGAAAGAAAGATTACTCGGCTTCCCTTTGAGTTTCGGATAGGCACAATGATTGAGGTCCCACGGGCAGCTTTAACGGCTTATGAGATAAGCAGATATGCAGATTTTTTTTCCTTTGGGACAAACGATCTAACCCAGATGACCTGCGGTTTTTCCAGAGATGATGCTGGAAAATTTTTAGGAGAGTATATAAAACTGGAGATATATGAAAATGACCCTTTTCAGACAATAGATCAGGAAGGGGTAGGAAAATTAGTAAAAATTGCCTCAGAAGCGGGGAGGAAAATCAAGAGGGATCTTAAGTTGGGGGTTTGTGGGGAGCACGGAGGAGATCCAGGCTCTATTGAATTTTTTCACCAAATCGATCTTGATTATGTGAGTTGTTCGCCCTACCGGGTCCCGATTGCAAGATTATCATCTGCCCAGGCTGCGATTAAGTACCCGACGACATGAAGTTTAGTTCAAACACAAATTGCATGGATTCGATAATTTGTGCAATTTGTGTTCTTGTTTTTTATGGTTCTCATCATAAAATCTATGTTTAACATGTAACCAGCTAACTAACTGTATGTTAAATTGTTCTCTAAATATCGCCGCTTAAAATTTATGTTCTCGCAATTTAAATCATTAAAAAATCCGACCTTGAACTGACAAAAACTTGCTCTCTCCCTTTAAATAATTATCTGATTTTATTGTTGTTATATTAAAAATAACTAATTTATTATTTTTGTAGGCATCAGAATTGCAATAGATATAGTTAAGAAAATAATTATGTATTTTTTTAAATAAAACTATGTATACTACTCCAAGTTGGGTTTTTCTGAGGTAATACAGGTTAGTTTTGTAACTAGCTGTTAAGGCACAAAGTAGCAGAGGCACAAAATTTTTCGACCTGTACGATTAGAATTCACAACTCACTATGTTAAGGATAGTCTTATCCTAAAAACCTTATTGATTTCCTGAAAGGAAATATCATACTAGCCCAGGGTAAGCGAAGCGCAACCCTGGGAGCAGTAAAAAAAACAAATAGCACTCCGAAGGAGTGCTTCATCTATAATAATATGATGAGCTTATTATAAATTTATGAGGCACTCTTTCAGAGTGCTATTGATATATAAATCATTACCTAGGGTTACGCTTCGTTCACCCTAGGCTAGTATGAAATGCTCCTTTGGAGCAAAAAGGCACTATTCTAATCGTACAGGTCGAAATTTTTGCGGAAGAGCCATAAATATTCACTGAGGACTTATCACCGTCGAGTAGTCATAAAATCTATGAATTAAGAAAAGGACTTTTATGGTAATTATAAACAGAAAAAAACTGGGTGATACCCTAGTAGATATAGGAAAAATTACCAGAGACCAACTGGACAGAGCCCTTCAGGAACATTCAAGAACAAAGGAAAGATTGGGCAAGGTTATTGTGGATCTGGGATTTTTAAGAGAAGAAGAGATCACAGAGACCTTAAGCAATCAGTTTGGGATTTCAGTATTTGATTGGGATAATAGCCAAGTTGATACCTCCCTCCTTTCCTTAATACCAAGAGAAGTAGCTAGAAAATACGAGCTAATGCCTGTATCTAAAGTAGAGAACGTCTTAACTGTGGTTATGGTTGATCCCTTGGATATCTACGCTATAGATGAGGTTATCCGAATAACAAGATGCGAGGTGGATGTTCGGCTTTCCAGTCATTCTTATATGAAGCGGATATTAGATAAGTACTATGGTGAGTCTTTACTTATAGAGGATGATCTTGAGGATATTAAAAAAGAGGAGCACCTTGAACAGGTAAATGAAAAGAGGTCGGTTAAGGAGTTGATGGATATTGCTGAGGATGCCCCTGTGATCAGATTGGTTAATAATCTTATTACTCAGGCTATCCGTGATTCAGCCAGCGATATCCATATCGAACCAGATGAAAAAGAAGTCAGGATTAGATTTAGATTAGATGGTATGTTGCGTGAGATACCCTCTCTTCCGAAAAAGATGCAGCTTCCTGTTATTTCCAGGGTCAAGATCATGTCCGGGATTGATATTGCTAATATGCGGACACCTCAAGATGGACGGTTTGATATAAAGATTAAGGGTAAAGATATTGGATTTCGTGTCTCCACCTTTCCTACCTTATATGGAGAAAATGTTGTCCTGCGCTTATTAGATAAAAGTAAGGCCCTCTATGGGATCGATAAACTTGGCCTACGTATGGAAGATCAAAAGAGATTAGAAGAGATCGCCAGGAAGCCATACGGACTAATTCTGGCTACTGGTCCTACTGGTTCGGGAAAAAGTACCAGCCTTTATGCCATCCTGAACCTTATTAACAGCGTAGAAAAAAATATTGTTACCCTGGAAGACCCAATTGAATATACAGTTAAGATGGTAAGACAGGCCCAGATAAATCCAAGAGCTGGCCTTACCTTTGAAACAGGATTACGTTCAATCCTTAGACAAGACCCTGATATAATTATGGTTGGAGAGATCAGGGATAAAAACACCGCCACCATTGCTATCCAGGCAGCACTTACTGGACATATGGTCTTCTCTACTTTGCACACCAATGATGCCCCTTCCGCAATTACCCGTCTGATTGATATGGGGATGGAACCATTTTTAGTGGCCTCCTCAGTCACCGCTATCTTTGCTCAACGTTTAGTAAGAACCTTATGTAATCATTGCAAAGAACCGTATAACCCTTCTTCAGAACTTTTAAAAACCCTGGGGATTAAGGATGTAAAGGATCGGGTTATCTATCAAAAGAAAGGGTGTATACATTGCAGATATACTGGTTATGATGGCCGAATCGGGATATTTGAGCTATTTACCATGAATGAAGAGATAAGGCAATTAACCGTAAAAAGAACCGCATCTGATTTGATTAATAAGGCTGCTCAAAATAATGGCATGCAAGACATGAAGACAGATGTCTTTGACAAGGTCTTGAATGGGATCACTACCCTGGAAGAAGCAGTAAGGGTGATCCAGGTGGAATAACAAATTTACCGTTTCACAATTTGTTAATTTGAGGATGATTATGCCGATCTTCACCTACAAAGCCTATAATGATATCGGAGCACCTGTAACTGGAACAATTGAGGCATCCTCTACCTCAGTTGTAGCTATGGAATTAGATAAGATGGGACTCATACCCATCGCTATTTCTGAAAAATCCTCCTTTGATTTTAATAAACTAAACTACATCTTTAGCAGGATAAAAATAGATGACATCATCTTTTTTACCAGGCAGTTGCGTGCCATTATTAAGGCAGGTGTCCCTCTTTTAAAGGGATTGAAGTCCATTGAAGAGCAAATCGAGGATAATAAATTGAAGTATATTATCTCTACTGTGAGTAAAGATATTGACCAGGGAAAGACCTTTTCCGCTGCCCTGGCCAAGCATCCTCGAACCTTTTCGGAGGTTTATATAAGTACTATTGATGCGGGAGAAAAGGGAGGCGTCCTGGATGATGTCCTGGAGAGATTAATCAAAGCCCTTGAGTTTAACAGAAAGACTATGAGCATGATCAAGACAGCCCTCAGGTATCCGACTATTGTTATGTTTGTCATCTGTGGCGCTTTCATCTTCCTGGTAAATGGGATATTCCCTAAATTTATGAGCCTCTTTCAAGGTGCAAAGGTTAAACTCCCACTTCCTACCAGGATTATGATGGCCATTAATTATTATATGCAAAATTATTGGTTATATATTGTCCCTGGGATAGCCTTATTAATAGCAGCCTTTCTTTTTTATACCCAAACTGAGCAAGGGCGGATTAATTGGGATTATTTTAAGATAAAGATTCCCATTATTGGCCCTGTCTTACTCAAGATATATATGGCCAGATTTAGTAATACCCTTGAGATTCTTATTCGGAGCGGCCTCCCTATTGATTTGGCCTTGCCTGTTGTGGCCAGGTCTATTGGAAATGCTTATATTGCCGTAAAGGTAAGGGAGAGCCTGGAAAGGATTACCAAGGGTAGCGGGATAGCCAGGTCATTGAAAGAGACAGGGATATTTACCTCGCTGGTTGTCCAGATGGTTAGTACAGGTGAAGAGACTGGGGAGTTGGATAATATGCTCCTCGAGGTAACTGATTATTATGAAAAAGAGGTTGACTATGCTGTTTCAAAATTATCTTCTTATTTAGAGCCTATCTTGCTTTTGGGTCTTGTATCCATGGTGGCAACTATGGCGCTGGCTGTTTTCTTGCCGATGTGGGATATGATGAGGGTTATGAAGGGAGGGGGATGAGGTGAGGAAAAGATAGAAGACGAGAAGACAACAAGTTGAGCGGAGTGTGGATGCTAATAAAGATGAGATTAAACTAGTTAATTGGTTATGATCTGAAAAAAAGTAAGAGGAGGTGGTGCGAAGATAAGCAAATAGCCGAGTGATGGCCGAAATTAGGGTTGAAAGGAGGTGAAAAGATAGAGGATAAGAAGTTGAGAAGGTGAAAGAAAAGACAAAAGATGAAAAACATAACTAATCAAATAAATCAGGTGAATCAAGTAAATCTTGGTCAAAGGAGAACGTTATGGAAAAATTAAAGAAGAAATTAAAAAAGATGGTTAGTTTTTTAAGAAATGAAGAAGGTTTTACCTTGATTGAATTGGTAATGGTTATGGTTGTGTTGGCGATTTTATCCGCTGTTGCTATTCCGAAATATTATAATATGAAAGATGATGCGGTTAAGGCTAAAATTCATGGATTAACTCAAGGATTACGCGGTGCCCAGAATACCCTCTATGCAGCAAAATTAGCTAAAGGTGAAAACAAAAAAACTGATGTTTATGAGCTAGTAGATATAGCCAATGCAACTAATATAGATTTAGATGGTGCTGTAGACACAAAACCGGCTGAAGAGCTACAGATCACCAATAATAAAGGTAGTATCGATTTTGACGGCCAAACTGTTACTTGGGAATTAAAATGGCCAACAGGTGAAAATTTTCCTGATCATCCAGGTATTATAACAGAAAATATTGCAGCAACACCAGCAACATAAAAACAGTAGTCTTTAATTTAAAATTTTATTGTTAAGTTATTATATACCTCTTTTTCGGCGTTCTGCGTCTCATTATGTAACTTATAAACCTGAGATGCAGAACGTCTTATTCACAACGCGGGAACAACTTAATTATGAATACATCCCTTACCCCCAAAGACGGTTTCACCCTCATCGAACTTGCCATGGTCATGACGACCATCGGGATCGTTGTTGCTACTGCTATCCCTAAATTTGCATCCTATTATCCCATTCGCCTGCGGTCTGCCGCCCATGTTCTGGTTTCTGATATCAGATATACCCAGGCCCTGGCTGTTAAGAAAAATAGTTCGGTCAAGTTGATCTTTGAAACCTCTGATGACAATAAGGATGGTTACAGTATTAGTTATCCTGCTAAAGAGGGCGAGCCGATCAAGAAGGTTGTCTTTGGGGATGCAGATTATTCTGGTTTCCTTGGTTTAAGGATCGATTGCAAGAACCGTGCAGAACGTGCAGAATGTATGGAGGGAAATGAGAACGGTATATCTTTTAATGGTCGCGGTCAGCCTGAAATTTTAAAAAAAGAGATGGAAGAAGCAAAAGGTATAAGGATTATTTTATGGGATGGTAATCGTGCGAAGGATATTGAAGATGCTAAAAATAAAAATATTATTGAAGAGGTGGTAGTAACCTTTGAGACAGGACGGGTGGGGATTATAGAAGGCTAAGAATTAAAACATACTACTCCAAGTTAGGTTTTTCTGAAGCAATACAGGTTAGTTTTATAACCAGCTGTTAAGGCACAAAGTAGCAAAGGCACAAAGGAAAAAAATAAAAAGAACTTAAAAACTTTGTGCCTTAACATATGGGTTTTAACTAAGAAAATCACTTGGAAAAACCTAAGTTGGAGTACTACAGTATTAAATCGACGAAAACTTATTGGTTAGCAATAAAAGCTTTCCAAGTTTACTCAATGTTTCATTAATAATATAATCCGGCAGCTTACAGATAAATTCTGCTTTCCGTATCTGCCAATCTAGATTTTTAACCTGGTCTGATAATATTGCCCCTTTTACCTTTAAACCATCGGGGATTATTACCTCAAATGGATATCCCTTGATTTGGTTGGTTATGGGACAAAATATAGCGAGTTTAACTTTTAGGTTATACTTTAAAGGAGATAAAACCAGAGCAGGACGATTACCCGCTTGTTCATGACCTGATTGGGGATTGAGGTTAAGCCAGACTACATCGCCACGATCTGGAACATATAATTCTGATTTTACCATATTTCATTTCCAATAGGTTCTCCTGTAAAGACTTCTTTATGAATATTTTGTTCAGTAATTTTAGATAAAAGACTGTCAAGATCAGATTCTTTTTCAGAAATATCAGAAAGGGGATTTATAATTATTTTACCTTTTTCCACTGAAATATCTACAACAGTTCCATTACTAATATGAGTTTTTAAGGCAAATGGTTTAGGTATATACAAGATAAAGCTATTACCTGATTTTTTAATATTGGTTTTCATAAAAAACCTCCACAATATTTTATATTTTCAAGAAGTATATATTGAATATATTTATAATGCAAGATAATTTAAATGTAAGAAAAATTTGCCACTAATGAAACCTAAAAAGGACAAGGGGTTTACCCTTATTGAGACTGTAGGCATGATTGTACTCGTCAGCATTATCTTTCTTGGCCTGCTCGCTGCCTATAATAGCTTGACGTATAATGCTGCTCGTTCAGAGAGACAGGGTGTAGCTCTCCTCCTTGCCCAGAAGAAATTAGAAGAGGTATATATGAAAAAGGCTGTACCACAAGGTTACGACAAGATTAAAACAGGAATAGACCAGAAAGAGGAGGGTGCCTTTGAGGACGATTTTAAAGGCTATAGCTATACCATTGAGAGTACTTATAAAGATTATAATGGAAAGGAGTTTACTCCATCAGAAATTGACAAAGGGTATAAATTAGTAACTGTAACGGTAGCAGGGAGTACGGCTACGGCAAAGTTGAGCACGATAATTTCAAGGTATGGGGAACTGGACTAATGGTGAATGGTGAATGGTGAATGGGAAAAAGAATAATAACCAGGTAAATTAAAAGATGAAGAAGAAATGAAGCACAAAAAACGAATATTTTCAGAGGCAGGGTTTACCCTTATCGAGATAACGATGGTTATTGTTATCCTTGCGGTATTTGCTGGCACCTGGATTGGTGCCAAAAGTTGGTTTACTGGGGGATGGAATATTTGTACAGTTCGCCAAGACCTTCTGAGTGAAGGTTCTGTTGCCTTGAATCGGATGTTGAGGGAGATGAGGCGGGTTAAGAATCGGGCTGCGATAAAGGTTGCGGAAAAAGATCGATTTGCCTTTATTGATAATGATGATAATCTGATTAGTTTTAGGTATAAGGTTGAGAATAAACGTCTTGAGTACGGAGTATGTGATAAGTGTAGCGAGCTTAGTGAATTAGAAAATAATTATCATAGTTTGGCTGAGGGTGTTATTAAGTTTAAGTTGGTTTATCTTCAGTGTGATGGTAACATCATCGAAACTCCGTATATAACTAATTATACCAATATCAGATTAATCAGGATACAAGTGACACTCTCAAAAAATAATGAAGAGTTAGCCCTTCGAACAGGGGTAGCTCCGAGAAATTTACAATTTAAGTGACCATCCAAGCGTCCAGGAGTAAGGAGAATGTTTCAATAGTAAATTTTTTCATTTTGGCCGAAGGACGCTAATTTAAAATCGTATTAGTTTTGCTGTTTTAATTCATACTTCATCATTCTAAATTCATCATTAATCTTAGAAAATTTATGTCAAAAATAAGACATTGTTTACGAAATGAAAATGGTTATTCTCTGGTCTTTATCATAATGATAATGATTTGTGTATCTATAGGAATGATTGCTGGTCTAACTGCTATGCAGGCTGTTAGCCAGGGGACTAATGTTGGGATGGTTGAAAAGACAATGGCAGCGGCTGAGGGAGGACTTGAAGCGGTGATGAGAAACATTGAAGATAAGTTGCTAACAACCCCTGATTGGAGAGAATTTGCTAAAGTCCATGATGAAACAACAGAGGCGTTTAGAGGTAAAATTGATAAAATTGATTTTGAGGTAACGGTTGCTGCTGATCCTGCCCCTGAAAAACATAGGTTTACACTTAAATCAGTGGCTAAATTCGGGGATTGTGTGCGGACAGTAACAAGGGGGTTGACCAGGATTGCGAAAGGAAGTAATTTTGTGATTTTTTGTCAGAGTGAAGAAGGGTTTAATGGGGGTGTAAAATTAAATGGACAATCTGGGATAAGAGGTGGAAATGTCTATTCCAGTAGAAATAAAATAACTTTGGGTAATACGAATAATAATGTTCTACTTGGTAAGGTTTATAAAATGTCAGAGGGTGAGCTTGCTGGTGGTCACGCATTAGAAGGAGAAGAGAAGCTAAATCTTCCTTATGTAGCATTAGACAAAAATAACGAAGATATTCGTCCCTATCAAGATAAATGGAATGTCCTTCTTCAAAGGTTAGAGGATATCTCATCAAATGGATGTGATCTGCCAGAAATTTTAACAGTAGAGGGCGATGTAATTAACAATAACTCTGATATTTGTTGTAGTGAAATTAAAGGGGTTAAGAATACGCTTACTTTTGAGCCACCTGGAAAGATTAATTTTACAATGAAATCAGGTTATACCCTGGCTGGTACAGGAAAACATTGGGTGGTGAAAGAAGGCAGTAAAATAGATTTCATCTTTGAAGGAGACTTGACAATTTCAAATGACGCTGCATTTGAAATTGAGGATAATTGTGAAGTAACTATTATTGTGAAAGATGTTTTTACTATAGACTCTAAAGCTAAGTTTACGATTGGAGAAGGAAGTAAAGTAGACTTCATCTGTAAGAATATGACAATGACGGGCAATGAGATTGCCTCTTTTAATGATAAAAGTTTTGAGCCTACCAATCTTTTTATATTGGACAAATTGGATATGAGTGGACAAGTGTTGGTTACAGCGAAATGTTTAAGGGTATTTCTTGCTAATTTTAGCAGTAGTAATATTCCTACATTTTCTGGTTCAGATTCTGGTTCAGAAGAGCTTACTTTTTACGTTAACGGTGGCACTTTTAAAACGCAAAGCGCCATTAAGTTATATGCCAATATTATTTTAGATAATGGAGCTACTTTGAGTGCTGAAGGATCAAGTAAGATAAGTGGCCCGATTTATTGTTTTAACGGCGCTCAAGTCAATTTTCCCTGGCAACAGGCAGAAGTTGGATGTGTTATTGTTAATAACCCTACGGAGGATTATATAACTGCTAATAGTAATTCGAGGATAATAGAAACCTCTGCCTCCTGGCGGGAACCAGCAGGAGGCATGCCCACAATGGTTGGTTATAACCCGATGGGCACTGGCGGATATAGTAAATGGAATGAAATCTGGTAAACATAATTTTTATGATTTTAAGCATAAAATATATGCCTATTATTCCATTCTTGTTTCTATCTAGAATTACCAATAAGACCGTTAACCTGAATTGAAGCGGATTTTAAGGCATAACAGCCAGGATAAATCAACCTGGTATAATAATTGCATTAATGGTAAGTAGTAGGATGTAGCAACCAACACCCCTCACAGGAGAAATTAATAATGCCAAGAAGATTCCTCCCTTTTCGTCCAAACACAACCATAGGCCTGGATATTAGCCAGGAATCAATTAAATTTGTTAAGCTCAAGAGAAAAAATGGTAAATACACCCTCCTCTCCTATGGTATTCTCCCTTTCTCTGCTCAAAAAAATAACTCTCCTGAAGATCAAACAAAGGCTATTTCTGATATCCTCAAGGAATTACCAGGAGAGAACAAAAGAGACTCTGTTGATATCTTTACTGCTGTCTTCGGTGAAGGGGTGGCAATCAGAAACATAACTATCCCCCAAGTCACCAAGACAGAACTTCGGCAAGCTGTTCATTGGGCTGGTCAAAAGCAGCTCCCTTTTCCTTTAAGCGAGGTCAACCTTGAATACAAGGTCTTGGGAGAAATAAAAGAAAATGACCTTACTAAAAAAGAGATTTTACTGGTTGCTGCATTAAAGAGTTTGATTAATGAACGAATAGGTTTATTTAATAGATCGAATTTAGATATATCTGGTATCTCGACAATTCCAATTGCCTTATGGAATCTTTGTAAATTGACAAATATTGATCTATCTAAGGGTATGCTTGTTGAGATTGGAGTTAAATTCACAAATATTCTTATCTTTAGAGATAATAGTTTAAAACTTTCAAGAGAAGTCCTTACCCCATCAGATAGCCAGCAACAACCAACCAACAATGAAACATCATTATCCTCCCCAATTGACAGGCTGATCAACGAGATTAGCAGGTCTTTTTCGTTTTTTCAAAAAAGATATCCAGACGCTCAACTTGAGGAGATATCCCTTACAGGAGATATTGCAAATCTTAAGAGCCTACCGCAGATAATTAAAAAGAAGTTGGGTGTAGAGGTAAGTATAATAAATCCCTTTAAAAGGGTAAAAATACTTCTTCCTCCTGAAGAATCAGATCGACTTCAAGATCAGTCACCGATCTTTGCAGTAGCTATGGGATTAGCTATTAAAGATGATAAAGGGATTAATCTCCTCCCTGATGTAATTAAGAGGCAAAAGGCTATAAATTTTATAAAATTTTCTTTAGGGCTAGCTGGTTTGGAATAGCCGCCATACTTTTTATCTCCTATTTTATGCTCAATTTTCAGGTTGAAAGTTGTAGAAAGTTACGAGATCTAAAAGATAATCAAAGACAGCTCTTAACTTCTTCAATTCCCTCTTTTTTTGAGATCAAGGGAAAAAAAGATCAGATGATAGCCATGGAAAAAGCGATTCAGATTATAGAAGAAAAGCATGGTTTAGATCCTTACATACTCAAGGAGATTACAAATATTGTTCCAAAGTCAATTACTCTAAAAGATATCTCTATAGAGTATCCAGACCGGGTAAAAGAAAGAGCTGATGAAATGCTGGTAAAAGAGGGCAGTGTAGATAAAAAAGAGGGTTTAGCCTGGAAAGGGAGAGATGCTTCGGCTAAGTTAGAAGGGGTAGTATCTGGAGAGGAATCCACCTTAGGAATAAATCTAACCCAATTTATATTGGCCCTGGATGCCTCACCTTTTATTGAAAGCCCAAGATTGCTATCCCAGAAGAAGGAGAAGAAAGGTTTGGAATTTTCGGTGGGATTTAGTTTAAGGTAGAAAAAGAGGCACTGGTGTAGTCAAATGAGATTCTCTGAAAAGCTCTTTTTTTGTGGGTTTGCAGAAATCTTTGCTTCGCTCGTTAGAGTAGTCTTTTTGAATTTTTATGGAGAATAAATAAAATGCCAAAAATAAATGACAGAGAAAAACTTATTATCTTCATAATTATCTGCATTGGTACAATTTTTCTATGGCATAGAATCCTTTATCTCCCTAAAAAGACAGAACTTAAGAGGATAAAAGATGAAATAAAACGGATAGAAAAAGATAGTGAGCGCCTTACACTTGAAATTGCCGAGCTTGGGGAACAAGGGAAAAAAGAGCGGATCATCCTGCAGAGATATACTGAACAGGTAGCCAAAATCCCATCCATTGCTACCATCTCTTCTATCTCAGAACAGATGGTAAAGGACGCTAAAGATAAGGATATTCGGATAGTTTCTATGGTGCCTATTATCCTGCCTGGCTCAAAACAGAGAGAGGAAATGGCTCTAAAAGAAATATATTTGGATATTGTCTTAGAGGGTGATTATCTTGATTTAGCTAAATACATAATGGATCTCGCTGAGTTGCCTTTTTTAAATGGTTATCAGAAATTTCGGATAAACTCAGACAAAGAGGTATATCCAATGGTCGAGGCAGAGATTGGTTGTAACCTTTTATTTTTTAATTTACCAGTTAACCAACTAAAAACCAGCAATTCTCATTTTGACTTATTTGTTGATGTGCCTCCAAAATTTGCTTCGCTTGTAAAGTAGTCTTTTTGAATTTTCTAAGCTTGCTTTCCTAAATTGCCTAACTCGCTTCGCTCAAACAGAGGCAATTTTACGAAAAGCTGTGCTAAGAAAATTTACAAAAAGCCTACTAAATACTCGCTCAGCAAAATATTAGAGGCACATCTATCTTAAAAAAACTCAAAATTAGAATTGCTGGCTAAAAACCGAGGAATTTTAAAATGGAGAAACCCAATAAGATTGTAACCAGCGCCTTTATTCTAGCAATCCTTTTTGGTGCGTATAATATTTTTTTTTCCTCCTCTTCCCCAAAAAATTCTCATTCAGACTTAAAGACAAATCAGATGTCAGAGAGGCCTCTAGCTACGAGACTCTCCCTCTCTCCCCCACCATTGGTAGATAATCCTGAAAAGGAAAGGAGAAAAGGGGAATTAGGATGGGGCAGAAATCCATTCTTGTTTCCTGGGGTGAATCCTTATAAAAAAGAAGCAACCGAAGGAGAAAAAAAAGTAAACGCAAAACCATTATTGATATCCTTAAAGGTTACTTCTATATTAATTAGTGGAGAGCAACGGGTAGCGACTATTGATCAACCTCCTTTTGTAGTGTCTATAGGTGACAGGATTGAAGATAATCGGGTCGTGGGGATCGAATCAGACCGTATTGTCTTGAATATAAACGATAAAAAGTGTGTGTTTAGGATTGAATGATTCATCATTAATTAATTTAGAGGGGGCTACGGATATGAACAAAAGAATGATAATAATTACAAAAATGGTGATCCATTGTATATTGTTTATAACAATTATTACCTTCTTTAATGGGTATGCTCAGGCTGATTCAACCACTCAAGCATCTTTCCCTGAGGAATATAAAAAGGCCATAGCTGTCTTTAATAACAAGGACTACGAACAGGCAAGGAGATTATTAGCTGAATTTATTAATAATTTTTCAAATACAGACTTGGCTGATAATGCTCAATATTGGTTGGGGGAGTGTTATTTTGCAGAGGGTCGTTTTGTCCAGGCGATTAATGAATTTCAAAATGTTATAACTAATTATCCTGATGGGAATAAGATGGCTGATGCAACTTATAGGCTAGGTGTCTGCTATGAAAAATTAGGAGATCTGAAAAAAGCAAATGAATACTATGACCTTGTAATAAATAAATATCCTCATAGTGAGGTTAAAAAAGCTGCCAGCGGCAAGAAGGGACTTTATTCTATTATTATGAGAGAGTCCGACCTTAAATCTCTGCTTCTGAGCTTTTCCAAGGATAGCGAATATAACATCATAATTGATCCGGATGTTGAAGGGAAGGTGACCATGGATATAAAGGATATGCCTCTGGAAAAAGCTATAGATAATATTATTCGTCCGTTAGGCTATGTTTATCAGAAAGAGGATAAAACTATCCGGATATTCAGACCAAGGATTGAGACCAGGATATTTACCCTAAATTACCTTGCAAGTGTAAGAACTGGTCAAGGCACAATAACCTCTAAATCCCCAGGTAACTCTGATACAGCAGGAGAAACAACAGGAGGGGTTGAGGTCACTACACAAGAGACGACGGATGTCTGGAGAGATTTAGAGAACGGTCTTAAGCAGATGCTTTCACCAGAGGGAAATATGCTCATAAATAATGTAAGTTCTATTATTGTAGTTACAGATTATTCTTATAAACTAGATAAGATTACTAAATTTTTAGAGGCTATGGAAAACAATTTACAAAAGCAGGTACTTATAGAGGCCACTATAATGGAGGTAACCCTTTCGGATAATTTTCAGATGGGTATAAATTGGGATAGGGTCTTAGATAAAGGTACCCACGGGTTTATCCAGCAATATTCTTTTAAACCAGAACTTATAGACGGTCCATTGCAAACTGGAATCGGAGAGCTTTTTTTTACTGATAGTGATACAACATTGCTAGTACATGCCCTATCAGCGCAAGGAAATGTTAATATTATTTCAAAACCTCGAATTACAACCTTGAATAATCAACGGGCTGTTATTAAGGCCGGGATTGAGGATGTCTATTTTGAGGAGGAGAAGACTATAAATGCTCAAGAGACAGATATAAAATTTAAGGCCAAATTTTTTACTATAGGGGTGGTCTTAGATGTAACACCTCAGATTGGAACTGAAGATAGAGTTACCCTCTATATACACCCAATAGTTACGGAGAAGATTAAAGAGAAACCTCTCCCTGCTGGTGATTTTGCCGTGACTGTACCTGTGCTTAGTGTAAGAGAATCAAGCTCGATAGTTAAGATAAAATCGGGTCAAACCCTTGTCTTGGCTGGTTTACTACAGGAGAAGAAGGAAGAAGTTCAGAATGGCCTTCCCTTCTTTAGTAAGATTCCAATCCTGGGAACTTTATTTCGTCACAAAAGCATTAAAAAAGAAAAAACGGAGTTGGTCGTTACCTTAACCCCTACCATACTTACTGATGGTGTTTCTAATATGGATAAGGGCTTGGATGTGGGTATGAAGATGTAATACATTACCGTTTCTCATCCTTTTTTCTTACCTGTCCCTGCTTCAAGTTTTACTTCTTCAATATGCTTGCTAACCACTGGTCGATTAGATTGTTTTTCTTCAATTGTTCCGTCAGCCTGAATATTAAAGATAATCAAAAGTCTCTTTAACCTTTTTTCTATCTCTTTAAGTAATAATATGATCCTATCTGTCTTTTGCCTTGAGATGTCCTGAAACTGAAGTGAATTCATGATTTCGTAACAGTCAGCCTGGAGTTGTTTTATTGTCTTGGTTAACTCGACTCCCTTTTCTTTAGCTGCTTGATTGCCAGCAATTTTTTTTTTCATAGCCTCGCCGATAGACGTTAAAAACTCAATAGCCTTTTTATATCCGTTTTCTTTTTCTACTGGAGAAGGATTTTTTATTGAAAGAATAATTCCTTCATATTTTTCGATTATTTCTTTAACTATTTCAAAAAGGTCTTCCCTTTCTTTATGTAGAAATTCTATATCTTTTATTTGCTGATCAGTTACAGTAATAATAGAATCTAATTTGTTGAGGATCTTATTTGTAACTGCCTCTGTATCTTTGCTAATCTTATCCAATTGTTCGGCTAATACAGGGACGCTTTCAGAGCTTCCTTTTATTGAAAGATCAAGCTGCTGGAGATTAAGAAGCGTCTGATTAATTGAGCTTACTAATTCTCCCAGCTCACCCTTTGCCTCAAATTCCAGTTTGTGATCAAAATGACCTTCAGACATTGCCTTTGTTACCTCAGCAATCTGTTGTAACTCGTCTTTGCTGTTGTCCGATCTTTGATTATTCATGAACCCTCCTATAGTGAGTTTGATTTCGAAGTTTAAATCACATATAACTATTAATCCTGGCAATGCTTATCCGCGCATCTTCTTCTGTGTGAGCCTCAATTGTCAGCGCCGGTTTTGTTTTAACCCCTTCCAATAAAGAGAAGAATCTTTGAAAATCAATATTACCATTCCCCAGGGCAAGATGCTCATCTATCTCACCGTGATTATCATGGAGATGTACCTCAAATAAATAGTTACCAAGTTCTTTTAACCAGGATTCAAAAGAGCCGTTAACAAAGATATTAAAGTGGCCAATATCAAAACAATGACCAAGAGAAGGAGAAGATAATCCTTGAAGGAGAGATTTTATTTCTCCTGTACCTTTTTCAAAGGTGTTTTCCAAGGCGATTTTTAGATTAAATTTTGTGGCATATTCTACTATCCCCTCCCAAAAGGCCTTGCTATTTTCTAACCAGGTTTCTTTAACATCACCATATCTTATTTCATCATAGCCTGGATGAAGGACGATTACCTTTGGTTGGAGAGGTGCGACTAGATCAAAGAGGGTTAAAAATCTTTCATAGGTGATTTTTCTTATCTGTTGATCAAGCCCTCCCGGGCTTAGATCATGAAAAGGACCATGAACGGTACAGATTAAACCATTATCAACTAGAATTCGATTAATTCTTTCAAGATTAATTTCTGGATTAGAATCTATGTCATTTGCTGTGAGATATAGTTCAATATTAACCCTATCCTGGATAATAGTTTCTAGATAATCAAAAAATTTAAGATATGGAACATGAACATAGGTTGTCATTTTTTTCTCCATCAGCTTTCAACGGATAGAAAGTAGTCTTTTTATTTTCTATCCGTTGAAAGCTGATTTTTTTTAAATTTTAGAACTATTCACTATTAACTTATACTTCAAGTGAGATGTTTAAATTTTCCCTACATTGATTCTTTTTATTTACTTGAACCACAATTGGCCTAATTTCTTTTACTTCTATCTCTTCTACCAAGACATAACTCGCAATGATAATCAGGTCACCAGGATTTGCTAACCTTGCAGAAGCGCCATTAAGACAAATAACTCCAGACCCTCTTTCTCCCTTTATAGCATAAGTTTCGAATCGATGTCCATTCGTAATGTTATAAATTTGCACTTGTTCATACGCTACTATATTAGCGAGTTCCAGGAGTTTCTCATCAATAGTTATACTCCCTTCATAATCGATATTGGCATCTGTAACTGTTGCCCGATGGCTCTTGGATTTGAGCATGGTTCTGTATATCATGTTACTCCCTTACAATATGATTCTCTGCTAGGATTTATCGTTTTTCGGTGAATGGGCGTAAAAAAAATAATATCACTGTAACGGTATAACCGTTACAGTGATATTATCAATCAATCTTGTCTTCCCAAA
Source organism: bacterium (assembly GCA_043802115.1). Lineage (GTDB taxonomy): Bacteria > SZUA-182 > SZUA-182 > JAZDLJ01 > JAZDLJ01 > JAZDLJ01. The sequence goes on from JAZDLJ010000010.1 coordinate 16,799, forward strand.
AAAAACTGCTATGGTTATAATAGCGTGATTTGTAATCAAGTCGAGATGTTCCAGGTTTTCTAGATCACAAATTTTAATATAATCAATTCTTGCCAGACTGCATTGGGATATAATGTTTGATATTTCAGCAATGATCCTATTACAATCCCTTTCTTCATTTAAAATCATTGCTTCCGCTTTTTTTAAGGCTTTATATATAAAGGCTGCCTGAAGGCGCTCCTCTTTGTTTAAGTAGATATTTCTTGAGCTTAAAGCCAAACCATCCTTATCTCTAACAGTAGGCATTACCTCAATTAAGCAACCTATATTCAAATCAGTTACCATTTTTTTTATAATGGTAACTTGTTGAATATCCTTTTGACCAAAATAGGCAGAGGTAGGCTTTATAATATTTAAAAGTTTACAGACTATAGTTGTAACCCCTCGAAAGTGACCAGGTCTTGAATGACCACATAATTTAGTTGAGAGTGTCTCAACTTCTACATAGGTACGGTATCCTTTGGGATACATCTCCTCACTTATAGGTGTAAATAGACAATCGATACCAACTTTAGCTAATAAATCTTTATCTCGTTCCAGATCACGAGGGTACCGATTAAAATCCTCATTTGGACCAAATTGGGTAGGATTGACATATATACTTGCAAATGCAAGATCATTTTTTTCCCTAGCCTCTTGCATTAAACTGAGATGACCATCGTGCAAATAACCCATAGTGGGGACAAAGCCAACGGTCTTTCCTTTATTTTTGTTAGTATTTATATATTCATGCATAGACGAAATTGAAGTTATACTAATCATATCAATAAATGCGAATTACGGGTTGGCTTTAATAGACATCTTTCCAAAATAATCTTGCAGGGCGTAGGAAGACAAAAATCTTTGCTTCGTTCGTTGAAGTAGTCTTTTTGAATTTTCTAAGCTTGCTTCCCTAAATTGCCTAACTCGCTTCGCTCAAACAGAGGCAA
>JAZDLJ010000024.1:0-8895 GCA_043802115.1 bacterium
AAAATTGCCTCTGTTTGAGCGAAGCGAGTTAGGCAATTTAGGGAAGCAAGCTTAGAAAATTCAAAAAGACTACTCCAACGAACGAAGCAAAGATTTTTGTCTTCTCACCCGCAAGATTATTTTGGAAAGATGTCTATTGTAAGTGAATCATCTCTTAAAAAGGATTGGTTGAAACCTGAGGAAGATGAGGCATGGAAAGATTTGTAAAAGGGGATATTGTAGTTATTCCTTGAAAAGGTTATTTAACCGATCATTAATTAGCTTCTATGTCTTAATCTTATTACTAACAAATCAAAAAACATCCTCAATGAATCTCGAAAAATTCTAACCTTAGACCTTTCCTTATGAAACCATCGCACAGGCACTTCTTTTATTAGGTAATTCTTTTTTTTAGCTAGATACAAATTTTCCACATCAAAACAAAAACCCGATATACTTTGAGCAGAAAACAGATCCTTAGCAACCTGATGCGTATAACATTTAAATCCACACTGGGTATCATCTATCCCTTTAAAAAGGATAAGTTTTATTAATAGATTAAATGTCTTTCCCATGTACTCACGTAACCACACCTGATGTCTTAGAATTTTTGAATCCTTCTTCCCCCTTGATCCAATAGCAATATCGCACCCATTTTGGAGAAAAGACAGTAGCCTCTCAACTTCTTCAATTGGTGTAGATAAATCTGCATCTGAAAACAAGATGTAACTGCCTCTTGAGTGCAGTACTCCTTTTTTGACTGACACTCCCTTACCTTGTCTTTTATCGTTTTTTATAAGGAGACAGTTTGATCTAATTTTTATTTTTTTCAAGACGACCTCTTCTGTCTTATCGATACTCCCATCATCAAGGATAATGAGTTCCCAGGGGTAGTTCTGCTTATCAAGATAAAGAAGGATTGTATCCAGGGATGGCCCTATCCTATCTTCTTCATTATAGGCTGGGATGATTATTGACAGGAATATTTTTTGATCTGTACTGTATGCCAAAGGGTCACCTATGTATTAGACTTAGACTTCTTTCAAAATCCGTTTTACCTTCACTAGACATCTTTCCAAAATAAATACCGTATTCTCTAAGTATCTAGAGGCAAGAGAAGACAAAAATTTTGCTGTAGTGAGTTATTAGTAGGCTTTTTATAAATTTTTTTAGCACAGCTTCCCGTAAAATTGCCTCTGTTTGAGCGAAGCGAGTTAGGCAATTTAGGGAAGCAAGCTTAGAAAATTCAAAAAGACTACTTCAACGAACGAAGCAAAGATTTTTGTCTTCTTACACCCTGCAAGATTATTTTGGAAAGATGTCTATTATAAATAAACCTTTATAAAAGGAGATTCTGATTGCTATGCAAAATTTTTTTAGTACTAAAAAAGGTATTGTCCTCACTGGATTAATTATTGGTGGCAGTGCAACTTTACTCCAAAAGCTTGGGAATCCTCCCAATATGGGTATCTGTGTTGCTTGCATGGAGAGGGATATCGCCGGGGCATTGGGTTTTCATAGGGCAGATGTTGTCCAATACATCCGTCCTGAGATAATAGGTCTGGTTTTAGGTGCTTTTTTTGCAGCCCTGGCTTTTAAAGAATTTAAACCTCGAACTGGTTCAGCCCCGATTGTGAGGTTTATTCTTGGAATATTCGCCATGATTGGCTCTTTAGTCTTCCTGGGTTGTCCATGGAGGGCTCTTTTAAGATTAGCAGGAGGTGATGTTAATGCAATTATTGGGCTTTGTGGTTTAGTCCTTGGTATTTTTATTGGTGTACTTTTTATCAAATCCGGTTATAATCTTGGTCGTAACAGAAAGACATTTAAATTAGCAGGACTTATGCTACCGATGATTATGTTGGTTTTACTCTTTTTTCTTTTATTTCCACCTGCTACGATCTTTTTTAGTGTCAAAGGACCAGGTTCAATGCATGCTCCAATCTTGATATCCCTTTCTGTGGCTATCCTTATAGGTTTCTTAGCTCAAAGGACTCGTTTTTGCACCATGGGGGCATTTAGAGATATATTTATAGTAAAAGATTTCCACCTTATGAGCGGAATTACAGCCTTGCTTATAGGTGCATTTGTTACTAATCTGATTTTTAAACAGTTCCACCCAGGATTTGTAAATCAACCTATTGCCCATAGTAACATCCTCTGGAACTTTTTAGGGATGGTACTAGCAGGGCTCGCCTTTGCCTTAGCTGGCGGATGTCCTGGCAGACAACTTTTTCTCTCTGGAGAAGGTGATGGTGATGCCGCAATCTTTGTTGTTGGGATGATTGCAGGTGCAGCAATTTCTCACAATTTAGCCATGGCTAGTTCACCAAAGGGAACTGCTGCATGGGGTCCGATTGGTGTAATCGTTGGACTAGGAGTTTGTTTATTAATTGGATTTACCATGAGAGGTGCTCTAGAATAACAATAATTCTCATTTTGACTTATTTGTTGATGGGCCTCCAAGATTTGTTTCACTCGTAACCTAAATACTCGCTCCGCAAAATGTTGGAGACACAACACCTATCTTAAAAAAATTCAAAATTAGAATTGCTGCTAGAATAAGGAGGTAATAATGGATCAAATTGATGCAAGAGGTCTTTCCTGTCCACAGCCTGTAGTAGTTACTATGAATAAAATGAAGCGAATGGTGAAAGGAGGTTTCCAGATATTAGTAGATACCACTACAGCCAAAGAAAATATTGTTCGGATGGCCTCTAATAAAAATTGGAAAGTAGAAGTAAGAGAGGATGGCAAGGAATTCTTATTAACAATTTCAAATGAATCTTGATCAGTTAAAAACCTTTATAAAAGTAGCAAAATTAAATAGTTTTTCCCTTGCTGCCCAGGAAGTCAATCTAAGTCAGCCTACTGTTAGTTGTCAGATTAATAATCTTGAAGAAGAACTAGGGGTAAGATTGTTCGATCGTCTTGGGAAAAAGATATTAATGACAACGGCTGGCAGGACACTCTTGCAATATGCCAAAAATATTGTAATCCTTGAAGATGAAGCCAGGTTGGCAATTGACGACTTACTTAATATCAAAAAAGGAACGATTAAACTAGGTTGCAGCACTATTCCTGGAGCATATATTCTGCCGCCATTAATTCAAAAATTTACAGCAAAGAATCCAAACATAAAAATTATCTCTGAAATAAATGATACTCAAACTGTAACAGAAAAAGTTATAGATGCGACGTTTAATCTTGGTATAGTTGGAGGAAAACTGAATTGCGCTGAACTCCTCTACCACGATCTTATTCAAGATACTCTGGTTGTAGCCATGTCTTCCCAACATAGACTGGCTAATCGGTCTTCAATCACCTTTGAAGAATTAAAAACTGAGCCTTTTGTTATTCGAGAGGAAGGGTCAGGGACAAGAAAAGGGATAGAAGAGAACCTGGCCAAAAAAGGATTTGGTGTAGATGATCTTAACATTATTGCCCAATTAGGGAGCACAGAGGCAATAAAGCAAGCTATAAAAGCTAACTTAGGGCTATCAATCCTATCAAAATGTGCAATTAATGATGAGGTTGAGTTTGGTCTCTTAAGACATCCCTCAGTTGAAGGGATCAACTTTATAAGAAACTTTTACCTTATTCTCCCTAGATTACGGTCATCATTACCTGTAGTTGAGGCATTTAAAGACTTCCTGCTTAGGGATAAAGGTTAAATACCTAGATATCTTCTGGCTTCGTCTCTTATTGCTTGAGTAGGTCCATTAACGCTAGCCTTCTTTAAGGCTGAGTTGGTCTCTGCTGAGGATATTTGCGATAAGACTTTAAGAGCAACTTTTACCTGTCCTTCATCAAATCCAGCCTTCTCCAAGTCAGTTTCTGTAGCCACCTTAATAAACAGAGGAGCGACTTCATCTTTTAGTTTCCACGTCTCAAATAAAATATTTGCAGCACACCACCTTACATTGAACTGAGGATCATCTAAGGCCTTTTTAATCCAGGGAAGAGCCAATTCGTCTCCTATCAGTTCTAGTGATTTAAGGGCATTTTGACGAGTTTCTGCCGGATTAAAAATCTCAAAAGGACATCCTACTGCCTTATTTTTTATAATCATCTTCTTATTTTGTCGAGGAGTTAAATTATCACTATACTTTTCTACAATCTCACATAATATAGGGATAGCAAGAGTATCTTTATAACCACCTAACACTAAAATATCATCCGTTGAGGTCATCGCCACAGTTAATCGTCTATCCTTAAACTTTTTTTCTACCCTCTCTAAAAGCTTTAATAGTTCTTCTTTATTTTCTCCGTCTTTAGCCTCTTTTTTAGCCTCTTTATCTTTTATAATTTTTAGTGCCCAGGCTGCCTTCAAGGCTATTATAGAATTTTCATTCTTTAATAGGTTAGTTAATGGTTCTATGGCTTCATGACTCCCAAGAAGAGCTAATGCCTCAATTATTTCCTCCTGAACATGAGGATCATTCTCTTTAAGATAATTAGCTAACGGTTCTACAGCCCTGACATCCAGATGCTCCTTTGATAACCATTTTAATAACCAGATTACATGACGTTTAAATATTGGACTACTATCATTAAGACTACTAATTAAGATATCGATCTGTTGAATATCACCAATATTCCTTAAGGCTGATTCAGCGGCACACCTTACCTCAAAATCCTCATCTTTAAGTAAGAGAATTAATGGTTTAACAGCCCTGGCATCCCTAAGTTGACCTAGGGCGCTTGCTACCTCTTGACGAATTCGAGCATCTTTATCACCTAACCGATTAATCAAAGGTTCAATAGTTCTAGGGTCTTTTATCGTTTCCAATACCTCTACCGCCGCCCTTCTAACCTCAACATCATCATCTTTAAGAATGTCTATTAGCGGCCCAATCCGTCGTCCATCCTGGAGTTCTCCTAAGATTACAACAGCGGTCAAACGAACATTTTTATCCCTGTCCTTGAGGGAAGTAACCAGATAATCCACAATCTTAAGGTCATTTATCTCTCCTAAGACTATAGCTACCTGGGTCTTAGCATCTAAACTTTCCAGTCTGAAGGCAGCATCTACTAGTGGCCGTACAGCTTGTGAAGCCTTTAATGCCCCAAGTGAACGGGCAGCATTAATGCAAACCTCAACTTCTTTATCTTTCAAGGCAGAGATTAATGGTTCAACTGCTCGCTGATCTTGAAACACACCCAAGGCAACTGAAGCGGCATTTCTCACATCAACATTTTCATCTTTAAGAGCTATAATCAAGGCATCAACAGCACGCTGGTCTCTTACCCCATTTGCTGCAGCAAGATACTTTAAATCCATGGCTGCCTTCCAGCGAACTATACGTTTTTTATCTTTTAAGGCATTGATTAAGACATCTACCCGCTCAGAGGTACTAACCTGAGGGGTATTTTCATTACTTTCAGTACTATCCTTTGGGATAAAATCTTTAAACTTAAATCCTGCAACTATATATCTAGTTTTAACATCTTCAGCAAAGCCATAATTTTCAGCAAAGCCATAATTATTAAATAAAACCAGGGAAAGACAAAATTAGTAATTAAAATATCTGCCATAAACGTAATCTTTTTTCTTTTCATATTTAAACCTTTCTTTTTTAAAAAACGGTTCAGGAGATGATTTATTATCAGAATCTAGAGATTATAGCCAGAGATTTTTCTTGAGTCAAGATTAATCTCAATTTGACAGCAATTCTATACTACTCCAACTTAGGTTTTTCTGAGGTAATGCAGGTCATTTGGTTACACTAAAATTATTTTCCCCGAAAGCCACAGAACACAAAATTATTGAATTCCACTAGTTGTTACCTTTTCACCATAAAAGTAATATCATTAATTAACTTTACTTCTATTGCACTATTATCAGCACATTCTATTAAATTTATAGCTCCAAAATCTTGAGGTATTTCCCATAATGCCTTTAGAGGCTTATTAAGTAACAGACAGAGCAGTGACTTAATTACTCCACCATGGGTAATAATCGCTATATTTTCATATCTTTTATTTTTTTGTAGTTTACTAAATACTTCTTTGATCCTATTTAAAAAGGCATTCATTTCTTCGCCTCCTGGAAAAGTGAATGTTTCAGGGGCTCCTAGCCATTGATCAACAAGTTTTTTATCTAAATTTATTATTTCATTATAAATTAATCCTTCCCATCGGCCAAAATCAACCTCTTTGAGTTTTGATTCTATAAAATGATTGATTTTATATCTTTTTGAGATTAGGTAGGAGGGATACAAAGTCCTTTTCATATCACTGGAATAAACAGCTTCTATTTTTTTATTGAATAGTGTTTCGCATAGAAGTTCTGCTTGATGTTTACCATTTTTACTTAAATTAACATCTGTGGAACCATAAAATTTTGTAGGATATTCTGTTTCCGGGTGGCGGATAAGGAAGATTTTTTTCACGTTGGGAGCTTAAAAGGGTTATATAGTACTCCAACTTAGGTTTTTTTAAGTGACTTTGGGCATTCTTTATTCACCAAACTACACTTTTAAAAAAATATTTTCACACAGAGTCGCAGAGATCACAAAGAATAATGCTTACTGAAAGTTTTTAAATTTTTTTTGTGCCTTTGTGCCTTTGCTACTTTGTGCCTAAACAGCTAATTACAAAACTAACCTACATTACCTCAGAAAAACCTAACTTGGAGTATTATTCTTACAAGTGGGAATAAAGTGAAAAAACTACTTTATTCCCACTTGTAAGAATAATAACACAGCAACCTCAATAATTTCATTTATTGCCCCAAGAGTATCCCCGGTTATCCCATCGATCCTTTTCTTAATATATCTAATTAATATACCAGTTATAATAAAAACCATCCCAATAATAAAAATAGATTTTAACTTAAAGAATGTAATCGATAAGATAACAGGGATTAGACTTGACTCCAAGAATATCTTATAGTTGTTATTCTCTACAAATGCCTTTCCCAATCCATCTCCTTCTCGAGCATAGTGGCTCCCAACTGTAGCAAAGACCATCATCCATCTGCTGAGTACAGGTGCTAATAATAGGGCATAAATTTTAGTTGTTACGGTAAGATTTGTTAAGGCTAGATATTTAGTTAAAAAAAGGATTATAAGACCTAGAGCCCCCATACTCCCAACTCGACTATCTCTCATTACAGCTAATATCTTTTGCTTTTCATTACTGGCATAAAATCCATCTATAAAATCGGCAAAACCATCGAGATGTATCCCTTGGGTTAAGTAAATTAAGATAATTAAGATAAAGATGTTTACGATAGCTAGTGGGAAAAGATAACTCAGGAGGTAATTTGAAATTATTAAAATTCCTCCCAGGATTAATCCAACTACAGGAAACCAAACCATCGACTTGGCAAAAGAATCCGGTTTATAATTGATTTTATTCGAAAATCTAATTCTGGTTAGAAATTGAATGGCTATCAAGAGGTCTTGCACTATTTCACCAGCCCGAGGCAGGGTAATCTTTTTCTTACCTCCCTTAGATGATCAAGATCAATTTCAGATGTAATAACCCCTTCATCAGCCTCTTTTTCTGCTAAAATTTTTCCCCAGGGGTCCACAATCATGCTATGTCCATAAGATTTATAACCTTTACCAACGTCTAATCCACATTGGTTTGGGGCAATTATATAGACTTGATTTTCAATTGCTCGTGCCCTTAATAATATCTCCCAGTGATCTTTTCCCGTATTTAAAGTAAAGTTTGAAGGGACAAAAATTAATTCTGAGCCAAGTAAGGTTAATTCACGATATAATTCTGGAAAACGTAGGTCAAAACATATAGAAAGTCCAAGACAGGCAATGTCGGTTTGAACAGTAGTTATGTCTTTGCCTGTTAATAGATGAGTAGATTCTTTTACTTCCAGGCCATTAGGAAGGGTGACATCAAAGAGGTGTATTTTACGGTAAATTGCCTTGACAGCCCCTTGATTGTCAATAAGGATACTTGTATTATAGACCTTCTTCTCATTAGGGATTGATTCATATATACTACCTGCTAAGATATATATTTCTAATTCCTTAGCGAGGGTTGAGAGAGAGGTAATTGCTCTGCCACTGATATTTTCAGCAACCTGTGGACTCGTTATATCCTTTCCTCGATAGATAAATGATTCTGGGAGGGCAATTATCTTTGCTCCTTCAATTGTTGCCTGGTTGATAAGGTGTTGGGCTCGTTCCAGGTTTTTTTCTTTATCTTCCCCTGAATTAAGCTGGACAACTGCTACCTTATACTTGCGATAGGGATAAAGTAGCTTTTTTACTTTATCCCTATCGCAAGTATTATCTTTTCTAAACTTGATACTGTGTTGTTCCATTTTGTGACCAATTTGTTTCTTTTGGTTTATTTTTCAAAAACATCGCACCTTCTGCTTTATCATCGAGATAAGAACCTTCAGCCTCTTTCAATCCGTTAGGATAATACCATACAAATCTGCCATTTTTCTTTCCAAAAGATTATTAGACATCTTTCCAAAATAAATACTATACTACTCCAACTTAGGTTTTTCCTAGCATGATTTTTGCATGCGTCAGTAGAAATTTTGCTGGAGAGAGTTATTTAGTAGTCTTTTTGTAAATTTTCTTAGCACAGCTTCCCGTTAAAATTGCCTCTGTTTGAGCGAAGCGAGTTAGGCAATTTAGAGAAGCAAGCTTAGAAAATTCAAAAAGACTACTCCAACGAACGAAGCAAAGTTTTTTGTCTTCTCACTCACCCTACAAGATTATTTTGGAAAGAGGTCTATTACTTAGTATACTACTCCAACTTAGGTTTTTCCAAGTTATTGTGTTGGTTAAAACCAGCATGTTAAGGCATAAAGGCATTGAAACACAAAGTTTTTTAAGATTTTTTTTGTTTTTTCCTTTGTGCCTCTGTGCCTTTGCTACTTTGTGCCTTAACAGTTAGTTACAAAATTAACCTGCATTATTTTAGGAAAAC
>JAZDLJ010000044.1:0-11913 GCA_043802115.1 bacterium
ATTATATCTAACTAACGCTAATTAAAAGGTTTTAATCCGTGTAAATCTGTGTTAATCCGTGTCTAAAAAGTTTTTTGTTTTTTTTGCTTTCTAAAAAATACGCCCTAAAAGTGTAAACTAGTAAATGAAGGATGCCAAAAAATATGATCGAAATAAAGTTAGGTTACCTTTTTGTTTTAGCTGTTCTTTAAATTTGTTTCTCCCAGCCAAAAAAATTCTTGTTGAGGTATTACTAAATTTTATTTTACTTATAGGTTTTATATGTTCGATGTATAAAGGGGATCAGTTAAGGGCAATTTCTTGTTTTTTGGGAATCCTATTTTTATCTATAATTATTTTTAGAGATAATCGAGATCACGAAAAAAAATCTCTTCCTGTTAAAATCTGGAAAGAGTCAAATACAGTTATTTGTTATGAATTCTATTCAGGATATCTTTATGAAAAATTAGCTAAACAAAAGACAGGAAAAACACTATAACTAAAGGATTCTATGATGCTTAAAAATATATCAAAAAGGCAATGGAACACGCTCATTATGAAATATTATCTGACGAGGGAACATTTTATGGAGAGATTCTTGACTGCCCTGGTGTTTATGCTAATGCCGATACATTAGAACAATGTAGAAATGAATTAGAAGAGATATTGGAAGAGTGGATATTATTTAGGGTGTACAAGGGGTTTTCAATTCCTCCAATCCAAGGAGCAGAAATTAAAATTATTAGAAAGGAAGATGAAGTTTTCGTCTAATGCCTAAGTTCGGTCCAATCAAACAAAAAGATTTGATAAGAAATTTAAAGAGATGTGATTTTGATGGACCATATTCAGGAGGTAAACATCTATTCATGGCTAAAGAGGATTTAGCCATAACAATCCCTAATCCACATAGAGGTGAAATCGGAAAAGAATTATTGTCAAGGATTTTGAGACAAACCAAAATTAGCAAGGAAGTATGGGAAAGAATTTAGCCAATGAGCATAGCAATCTATGGAGGGACATTTAATCCAATTCACTATGGGCATCTAATTGTTGCTGATGAGGTTAGGCAGGCCTTTCAATTAGATAAAATTATCTTTGTTCCTTCTGCTATTCCTCCTCATAAAAAATACGAAGCGATCATAGATCCTCAGCATCGTTACAATATGACCCATTTAGCTATTGCCTCTAATAGTCATTTTGTAGCCTCCACAGTTGAACTAGATAGAGGCGGAAAATCTTATTCAATAGATACGATAAAAGAATTAAAAAAGGAATATAAGGATGAGAAAGATTTTTTTTTTATAATGGGCGCTGATGCCTTTCTTGAAATCTCTACCTGGAAGGCGGCTGACAAGATCCTTGAATTGTGCCGTTTTATCATAGTCTCGCGTCCAGGGACTTCATTAGGTAAGGTAATTAAATATCTCTCCAGTAAGGATAATCTACCCGATTATCTAAAAAAAAATAAATTATGAGAGAATAGATATTAAAAAAAAACTAACAGAGGAGAAAGTTGGCTACTTTATAACTGATAATATAGATATTTTTTTAGGAGAGGTCTCAAATATTGATATGTCTTCAAGATATATCAGGGAGAGGGTAGCAAAAGGGAGGTCTGTAACCTACTTGGTTACTGAACTAGTTGAGGATTACATTAGACAAAATAGGTTATACTATCATGCTGACAACACTTAAACTCGAACAGTTTAAAAATTTTAAAAAGACGCATCCGAAAACTATGCCATGAGATAGTTGAACTTGAAAGTAAAATTAAATATACTACTCCAACTTAGATTTTTCCTAGCATGATTTTTGCATGCGTCAGTAGAAATTTTGCTGGAGAGAGTTATTGAGTAGTCTTTTTGTAAATTTTCTTAGCAAAGCTTCCCGTTAAAAATTGCCCATGTTTGAGCGAAGCGAGTTAGGCAATTTAGGGAAGCAAGCTTAGAAAATTCAAAAAGATTACTCAACGAACGAAGCAAAGATTTCTACAAACGCATGCAAAATACGTACCAAGAAAAACCTAAGTTGGAGTAGTATAGTTGGAAAACAACAAATAGAAAAGGGAGGTACATTTTATAGATACTAAAAAAAAAATAAAATTAATAGCTAATTACACTTTAGATAAAAAGGCGGAACACCTGGTAATATATGATCTAAAAGATATATCTAGTTTTACAGACTACTTTCTAATCTGTTCGGGAACGACTTTTGTTCAGGTTAAGGCTATAGCTGATTATATTGAAGAAAAGATGAGAGAACAAAAGGTAAAACTTGACCATATGGAAGGTTATAGGGAAGGTAAGTGGGTGTTAATGGACTATGGAGATGTTGTTATTCATATCTTTGATCCAGCGAGTAGAGAATTTTATGACCTTGAAAGATTGTGGGGGGATGCCCCTACTGTGGATCTAAAAGAAGAAGTTGAGAAGATAAGAAGCTGAGAAAATCGTAGAGAGTATTCTGTTTTAACTCGCTGGGGGGTTTTATCCTACTGCCATGATTTAAAGAGTAAATATAGAAACTCAAATTATGCCAGTAGGAAGTATAGTTGAGTAGGGCAAACTGGTAAGTGAGTTTAGTCATGATTATTGAACTGATCTGGATCGCCAAGACTAAAGAAAAATTTGTAAGTCTTGGTTTAGCTAAATATTTAGAAAGACTAGCGGGTATAGTTCGGATCAAGATTACAGAGATAGATACCGATAAAAAATCTAATAAAGAGAAGGCGGATATAATCAAATCAAAAGAGGCAGAAGAAATAATTAAACGACTTTCAAAGGGTGATTATATCATTGCCTTAGATGAACGTGGTAAACAATTTAGCTCAATTGAATTATCTTCTTTAGTTAATAATCTTCAAAATCAAGCATATAAGAAGATTGTGTTTATAATAGGTGGGAGTCTTGGCTTGGATAAAAAGGTTCTTGATAAGGCAAATCTTGTTGTCTCACTTTCACATCTTACCTTCCCTCATCAACTGGTTAGATTGATACTCGTTGAACAAATCTATCGGGCGTTTACTATATTAAGAGGAGAACCATATCACAGGCAATAGCCAGAAAGTAGTTTTTTTACTTTCTGGCTATTGCCTGTGATATGGTTATTTTAATTCTTCTTTCCTAAATTCTAATCCATTGTTATGACCCTCGACAGTGATAAGTTCCTTGTAACTATTTGATATTTACGATTATACTATTTAGTCAATTAAAATAATAGAATTCAATATATTCAACACATTAAATAACTATTATTGAGAACTTATCACTGTCGAGTTATGACCTATATGATTATGAATATTGTATCAATTAATGCTTAGGTAGTGAACTTGTTAAAAAGAATAAATAAAAATGGTTATTGAGGCTGGGATAATAATCGGTGGTGTTTTTAGTTTAGCTTTAGCCGTATTTCATAGTTATTTTTATAGTTATTTCAAATGGAAAGATGAATTTCAAAATATTTCTATTTCCAATGCCAGAATCTTCATAACACTGCATATCGGGATTATTGTTTTATTTTTATTTTATGCGTTTCTGTCCTTCTTTTTTACAGAAGAACTTAGTCAGTGCAATGGAATTGCAGGAATAATTACTGGATTCTATGCGTTCCTTTGGTTATTTCGAACAATATGGCAGGTACTTTATTTGCAGCCATTAAAGAAAGAGAAACCATTATTACATTATATTTTTATAGTATGGTTTATGTTGCTATTTTTAATATATTTTATTCCAGTTACTATTAAATTATTCTAAGAATAAAAGGGCATAACAACCTGCATCACTTGATACTAAATAGCCTAGCGAAAAAACACGCTGGGCTATTCAGCATAAGTGATACAGGCGTTTATTAAAATTTGGATATTGAATTTTTAAAAAATTAGTATTATGATTATTGTTGGGCATAAATAAATAATAAAGGCAGATAAACTAAGCTATTTACAATAAAGAAGATAACAAGATGACTATTCCAAGGTCGAGGCCGTTGGTTTGATTTTTCCCATGGGTTGAAACCCATGGCTATTCACATTAATCCCCTTCAGGGAAATGAAAGGAAGTCCACCCTGAGGGCACTAATTCAATAATAAGGTTTGCAAGAGCAGTGGTTGGTTTTTTATTTCATCGGGCATCATTTTGAATTCATTATTATTTTATAAAACAATCAGTTTGCCCAGGACATAAAAGTAAAAAAACTACTTTATGTCCTGGGCAAACTGAAAGGAGTAAGCCTATGAAGACCTTTATACGTATGCTAGTCATTGGAGCCTTGGTTATGTTAGTCCTGTCTATCGCCCATTTAAATCCAATGAAGCTAAATATTGTTCTTCCTTTTACAGGACCTCTTCCTGAGCTCTCGTTCGCCTTTTTTTTCAGTTTGTCGATCTTTAGTGGGGCATTTATTATGTCCATGTTTTATTTTATAAAAGATTCACAACGTGCCGTCGAGACTTGGAGAAGAGAACGTGTTGAAAAGAAAGAACGTAAGTTAAACGCTTTTTATAATAAAGGTGTTAACTATTTACTTTCAGAAAATTTAGATTCTGCTCAACTGGAATTTGAAATGATTATCGAAAACAGCCCTTATCATGAAAATGCCCTTTTATCTTTAGGTGATATTTGGATGATGAAAAAAAATTATCCAAAAGCGTTAGACTTCTATAAAAAGGCAAATAAATTAGAGGGTAGGCAAAGAGGGTTAGAGATATTATTAAAGATAGAAAAGGTTTATGAGTATCAAAAAGATTTAGAAAAAGCGAAAAACATCTTAGAACAGATAATAGAGATAGATAGGAATAATCTACCTGTACTGCGGAAGCTAAGAGATTGCTTAATAAAAGATGAGAAGTGGATTGAAGCTAAGGAATTACAATCTCGAATAGTGAAATTAACTATTACTAATAAAAAAGAGGAAGAAGAGATATTATTAGGTCTAGAATATGAAATCGCAAATAATTTGACTAGAGTTACTAATTTTAGTGAGGCAATAAAGATTTATAAAGATATAATAAATAATAATAAATATTTTTTACCAGCTCACATTATGTTAGGTGAGGTATATCAAAAACAGGAGAAAAGTGAAGAGGCTTTAAATATATGGCTTAAAGGATATAATGTTGTGCCAAATTTAATTCTACTTAAGAAGGCTGAAGACCTTTGCTTACAATTAAATAAACCTCAAAAAATTATAACTGCCTACAAAGAGAACATCCAGATAAATCCTGAGGATTATATTGCTGCATTAGCCTTGATTATGTTATATTTAAGGTTAGAGATGATTGATGACGCAAATGCCCAGCTTAATGCATTAGTTTCCAAAGGTAAGACCTTACCAATTATTAACTATTTATTGGCAGAGACTTATGAGAGGCATAATGAATATTCTCAGGCATGTAAAGAATATAAGTATTTTACTAAACATTTTACCGAAATGATGGGGATAAATTATATTTGTTTGAGTTGTAATACTAGGACATTGGAGTGGCAAGGGTGTTGTGCTGGGTGTGGGAGGTGGAACACCCTTACAGTGGATATAAAGTAGTTTTTTTACTTTATATCCACTGTAAGGGTATTTTTTGTATATGTTGGAATAGAATTGCTGGGCTTGTAATGTACAATAAAAAATTTAAAAAAGGCAATATAAAATATAACAGATAAGAAAATAGAACTCACATCGAAGAACAGATTAAGCATTAAGTGAGCCGGGTTATAAAAATTATATCCAGTAATATAATTAAACAGGAAAGAATTGTAGTAGTTATTTATAGATGCCTTTAACCTTTCTAAATAAAAGGTGTTTTTTTTAGCTTTTAAAATAACAAGTTAAGTGTCATTGATTAGTGTTAGATAAAAAAAAATATTTACTGATACTATCCATGCTCGCAGGAAGGGCGCTAATTAATGATACTAGTTATTAATGATCTTTCCTTTATAATCTATGTGAAGTAGTGCCTCTATTACAATAGGATCGAACTGACTACCAGCATTATTCTCCAATTCTTTCATAATGACGTTACGATTTAATGCGGGTCTATAGGGTCTGTTACTATTCATTGCATCATAGGCATCAACTACTGATAGGATGCGGCTCTCTAAGGGTAAACTGTTTTTTTGTTGCCCAAGAGGATAGCCTGTGCCATCTAACCTTTCGTGGTGTTGTCTAACAAAAGTACTTATTTCTCCTAAAAAATCAAGAGGTTGAATTATCTTTTCACCAATCAATGAATGGGCTTTTATATTTTTATATTCATCAGCATTAAGTGGTCCCTTTTTTTGTAAGATACCTGGTTCAATACCTATCTTGCCGATATCATGTAGTATACTAGCATATTGGAGTAAGAGTATTTCTTGTGGTGGCATATCAAGTTTCCTGGCAACTAAGGCGCTCAATTTCATAACCCGTTCAGAATGTTTTTTTGTATAAACATCCTTTTGTTCCAAGGCATTAACCATTGTAGCCATGATATTAAAATAGGTTGGGGGTGTAGAGGGAGGTAGGTGAGTAGTTGTAGCCTTTGTTTTTTTCATTTTTTCATTTTTTTGATGTTTGATTAGTAACATGGCATTGTGATGGTAATAATGTTCAATCTTTATTTGTATCCTCTTCAAAAAGTAAGGTAATAATGTTCAGGGCAATTTTTTTTTTAGTCTTTAGCCCTGAAAGGGCGTTGTATATCAGCCCTGGGCTAGTATATAACGCCCTTTCAGGGCTAAAAACAAAACCTGGTCAAATTCTAACTTAATTTAGTTACCATGAAATTTGAAGAGGATACCTTTATTTGTTATATTCGTCTATACTACTCCAACTTAGGTTTTTCCAAGTGATTGTGTTGGTTAAAACCAGCATGTTAAGGCATAAAGACATTGAAACACAAAGTTTTTTTAAGATTTTTTTTGTTTTTTCCTTTGTGCCTCTGTGCCTTTGCTACTTTGTGCCTTAACAGTTAATTACAAAATTAACCTGCATTATTTTAGAAAAACCTAAGTTGGAGTAGTATAATTGGCATTCTTCATTCATCAGTTTACATTTTTAAAAATGTATGAACATGGTTAGGGATGAGAACAAAATAAATTAATCCAAATTAGTAATAGCTTGCCCCACTCATCCTCTTCTCATTTTTATAGTTTTAATCCTGTTAATCCATAAATCTTGAAATCGTGTTCAGACAATGAAGTTCTAAACAAAAACAAAAGGAATAAGTTAGTTTGTCGTGAATGAGGGGAAATTACATCCCTCATTTCCGACAAACTAACTTATTCCCAATCCCCCAAAATTTAAACCTAAAAAAGCTATGTCTATGCAAAAAAATTTAAAAAGAAAACGTTTATTTATTATCGATGCTAGTTCATGTATATTTAGATCCTTTCATGCCATTGGGAATTTAAGCAATAGTGAAGGATTGCCTACAAATGCTGTCTTTGGGTTTGTAAAGATCCTTAATAAGATTATAAAAAATGAACGACCTGAGTACCTGGTTATTGCCCTTGATGCGGGGAAAAAAACCTTCAGAAATGAAAGGTATAATGAATATAAGGCCCACAGACCTCCAACTCCCGAGCAATTAATTATTCAATTCCCATATATAAAAGAGGTTATAAATGCCTTTAATATTCCAAAACTAGAGATGCCAGGTTATGAGGCAGATGATATTATTGGAACTATTGTGGGTAAGATGCAGTCTATCCCAGGGTTGCAAATAGTCATTGTAACTAAGGATAAAGATACCTTTCAATTAATTGGAGAGAATGTTGTGATCTTTAGTGATCAAAAAGACTCAATCTGTTATGATCTTGAGAGGGTAAAAGAAAAATGGGGAATCGAACCACAACAGGTTCCTGATTTTATGGGCTTGATGGGTGATAGCTCTGATAATATCCCAGGAGTACCTCTAATAGGAGAAAAAAGGGCCAAAGAACTCATCCAACAATATAAAAATCTTGATAATCTATTTAATAACCTGGATTACGTTACTCCTCCCAGGATAAAAGAGACGCTTAGGATGAACAAAGAACTAGCCTATCTAAGTAAGGAACTTGCCACAATTAGGAGGGATGTCCCCTTAGAAATAGAGATAGACGGTCTTAGCCTAAGATCACCCTCGAACGAGCTTCTTATTCCCCTCTTTCGGAAATTAGAGTTTAATTCTATTTTAAAAGAGATGGAGGTAAGTTCTTCAAGAGAAGATGAGATAGATTTTGTCCTTATCAAAGAAGATGTGGATCTGGATAAAATGATTAATTTAGTTAATGAGGTAAAAAAGATTTCTTTATATATAGATATTACAACGTGTAAAGATTTTCAAGATAAGATAGATGGCCTAGCTATATCTATCCCAGGGGATAAAGTCTATTATATCCAAATCAGGAATCTTGTAAATGAAGTTAATTTAAATACAAATAGGACAATTGAAATATTAAGGGTTATCTTAGAAGACAGAGAGATAAAAAAGATTGGTTATGATCTAAAGACTGTCTTAATTAATTTTTATAATGAAGGAATTACTCTAAGCGGTCTGCATTTTGATAACCAGATAGCCGCCTACCTCCTCTATCCTAATAAAACGAATCAGGATTTTGAGGATGTTGTGCTTGATTGTCTAGGATATACACCTAAGGCCATCAAACCTCAAGCTCAACTTGATGAGCAGCCGTCATTTACTTCTCCCGACTTAACTACTGAGATTTATAATAAAAAAATGGCGGCCTATCAGTGTATCTGTGAACGTGCCTCACTTAATTTGCAACTATATGAGACCTTTGAGAAGGATATCAACAATAAGGGTTACAATAAACTTTACTATAAACTAGAGCTCCCCTTGGTTCCAATTTTAGCTAGAATGGAATTAAAAGGTATATTAGTAGATATAATTATATTAAAGGAGATGTCTATTGAATTCGAAAAAGAATTACATATGCTTTCTCAGCAGATATTTTTACTAGCCGGACAGGAATTTAATATTGATTCTCCAAAACAATTATCGTCTATCCTGTTTGAGAAACTCCAACTACCTACAAAAAAAAAGACTAAGACAGGATATTCTACTGATGTCTCTGTCCTAGAAAAATTAGCCCTGGTTCATGATCTACCTTTAAAGATATTAGAATATAGGACGTTAAGGAAATTAAAGACAACTTATATAGATGCCCTACCACTTACCATTAATCCTAAAACCGGACGGATTCATACTAGTTTTATCCAGACTGGTACTTCTACAGGGAGGTTAAGTAGCAGGAATCCTAATCTTCAAAATATCCCTGTTAGAAGTGAACACGGAAAGAAGATTCGACGGGCGTTTATCTCTGAAAAAGGCAGTCTCTTTCTCGCCTCTGATTACTCTCAGATAGAATTGAGGATTTTAGCTCATCTCTCTTCTGATCAAAGATTAGTCAAAGCCTTTCAGGAAGGGATCGATGTCCATAATGTTACTGCCTGCGAGGTATTTGGAGTTGAAGTAGATCAGATAACCAAAGAGTTAAGAAGGAGGGCCAAGGTTATAAATTTTGGTATTATCTATGGGATGAGTGCCTTTGGCTTAGCTCAGGATCTAAAAATTAGCCAAAGAGAGGCTCAGCGTTATATTGATAATTACTTTAAAAAATATTCAGAGGTAAAAAGATTTATTGATGAAACTATAGAAAAGGCGGAAAAAGATGGTTATGTCTCTACCTTGTTTAACAGAAAAAGACCTGTACCTGAATTACAATCAAAGGATAAAAATGTTCATAAACTTGGAGAGCGAATAGCCATCAACAGTCCTATCCAGGGTACCGCTGCCGATCTTATTAAGATGGCCATGATAGCAATAGATAAGAAACTTGTTGATGAAGGATATAAGAGTAAGTTAATCTTACAGATCCATGATGAACTTATCCTTGAATGTCCTGAGAATGAACTCGATGTGATTACCTTATTAGTTAGAACAGAGATGGAGGGGGTCTTTAAATTGGCAGTACCTTTAAAGGTTGAGATAAGTGTTGGTAAAAATTGGGGCGTTGTCTGACAACAGACAGAAAGCGTTTTTTCCTTTCGTCTGTTGTCAGACAACGCCCTTTTTAAAACTGTGGGGAACCAGATTCTTATTTATGAAGGAATTTTAAGAGAGTTTTATAAACAAGAGATAAAATATGTCCTTGTAGGAGGAATAGCCTTTAATTTATTAGGAGGTTTTAGAAATACCTTAGATTTAGACATAATAGTTGAAATGAGGAGTGAAAATCTATTAAAGATAGTTCAGATTATGCTAGACCAAGGATATAAGGTAAAACAACCAGTAAATCCTAAAGATATTGCCATAGATGCTATTCGAAATAGTTGGATAAAAGAAAAAAATATGAAGGCGTTTAATTTTTATAAAGACGAAAGAAGTTTTGAAGAAGTTAATATTATTATTGAGTCTCCTATAAATTTTGAAGAAGCTATTAAAAATTTGGTCTTTGTAAAAATAGGAGATATTTCCCTCCCTGTTATCTCTGTAGACAATCTTATTAAAATGAAGGAATTTGCTGATAGAGATAAGGATCGACTAGATATTAAAGAACTCTTAAAAATAAAGGTATTAAGAGATGAGTGTCAATAAAAAATATGCAGCAGAATTAGATTTTAATTGGGAAACAGACGAAGAAAGAATAAGGAAGAATATGAAAATATCTCCAGAGGAAAAATTAAGGGGATTATTAGAAATGAATATGCTAACAGATATGGTTTTAACAGAAAAACAGAAGATTTTTAGAAGAAGATTGAGGGAAGAATAAGAAACTGAGAAGATAAGTGACTGAAAGAAGTAAATGTTTATTTTTTTTTAATTTGGGTATAAAACAATAAAATAAATTGAATACAGATCTCGACAGTGATGAGTTCTCTGTAACTTTTTGAAATATTACATTAAGTTAAAAGTGCACTAAAGTACTTAAAGTGAATTAAAGTGCCTAAAGTTAAAGGAAGAACTACTTACTTTATTAAAGCAGTTAACTCCAATAATTTTAGGCGCTTTAGTGCATTTTAGACACTTAACGATAACTACATTAAAAATAGAAGAGCCATAAATAAATATTTACAGAGAACTTAGCACTGTCGAGTAAAGATTATAGATAATGATATTCGGCATCCTTCATACAGACACAAGCTACAGAGTGAGGTTAAAGTTTAATGGAATATATAGATAAAATAAACCAATACTTCAGACCTCTTGTCCAAAAATATGGAAATAATGTTAAAAGTGTAGATTGGGGAAATAGAGAAAAGCAGTATCTACGCTTTAAAATTTTATGTGAAATTGCTAATTTAAATGGCTCATCAGTATTAGACGTAGGATGTGGTCTGGCAGATTTATACTTTTATTTTAAACAATCTGCTTTTGATGTTAAGTATTACGGAATAGATATTGTGCCTGAAATGATTGAACAAGCAAAAAAAAATTATCCTGATGCAAACCTTGCCTTGAGAAATATCATTAATGAGCCATTTTCTGATGAATTTGACTATGCAATCGCAAGTGGAATTATTTTTTTGGGAAATTTAGAATTGGCAGATAAAATATTTAAATCGATTTATCACTCTGTTAGGAAAGGATTTGCAATTAATTCGTTAAGCGCTTATGTGGGCAATGTTGACATTAGTAGTTCTTTAGAATTTTTTCCAAGACCCCAGGAGTTGCTTGATATTGCCTTTGGTTTGAGTAATAAAATTGTAATGCGACATGAATATCTCCCTTATGATTTTACGATTTATCTATATAAATAACGATAGCCCTTCAAAATATGACAAAAAAATAAACATATATACTACTCCAACTTAGATTTTTCCAAGTGATTGTGTTGGTTAAAGCCAGCATGTTAAGGCATAAAGGTATTGAAACACAAAGTTTTTTTAAGATTTTTTTTGTTTTTTCCTTTGTGCCTCTGTGCCTTTGCTACTTTGTGCCTTAACAGTTAGTTACAAAAT
>JAZDLJ010000052.1:0-11225 GCA_043802115.1 bacterium
GGGAATAAGATTTGAATGTATTGATAAGACGACTATTAGTAAATTAAAAGAAATTATTTCTTCTTGTTAATCTTACCTTCAGCTAATTATACTACTCCAACTTAGGTTTTTCTAAAATAATGCAGGTTAATTTTGTAACTAACTGTTAAGGCACAAAGTAGCAAAGGCACAGAGGCACAAAGGAAAAAACAAAAAAAATCCTAAAAAACTTTGTGTTTCAATGCCTTAACATGCTGGTTTTAACCAACACAATCACTTGGAAAAACCTAAGTTGGAGTAGTATAGTTAGCTTGTTTTAGGAATTTTCATTTTTTTTATGCGGGTTTGTTGCGGATATAAAAAGTGTCAGTGTCAGATAAAGGAAAAGTTATTTACTGACACTCGATCACTGACACTGTCCCTGTGATAATTTAATGTTTAGAAAATTCAAAAAGGCTCCGCTAACGAACGAAGTAAAGATTCTTGACGTCTCTCCTACTTTAATAAAGATTATTTTGGAAAGATGTCTATTATATATTAAAAATTGCCGAAGGCCTAAAATGATGTTGTATGGTTAATGGAGAGAGAAAATTACAACAATGATGTTAGAAACTGTTCCATTTTGCTTTTATCATACTTTGGAGTATCTAAAAACTTAATGCCTACTTGATAATGTTTACTGACATTATCAAGTTCTTTTGACCACTTGATTTGACCATACATCCGTATAGGTCTAAAAGATGGTGGTAATAATATTTCAATATCTAATAACTCCTGCATGTTTAAAGAAGTATCAACTACTATCATTGCTCCTTGAGGGCAAATATTTGTTAATTCAGAAAGTTTTTTATCATTATCTTCATTATTTTTATATGACCTAGTAACATAATAATTAACAGGTAGGTCAACTTTAGCCCGTTTATGTTGTCTCTTTTCTTTATCATTTGTTATTTGAGTAAGGTTATTCTTTTTTATTTTAATATTGGAACTTTGTTTTTGGAGTAATTGGGGCAAAAGCTCAAGTATCCGTGGTTTAAGAACATAATCAATGCCATTACCGATCTCACTACTAAAATTATCCAGCTCCTCTAATGTATTAGAGATAATTATCATTTTACAGTCTAAATTGTCTTCTTTTAATTCTCTGATGGTTTCTACTATAGATTTATTATTAAAAAAGATATTCATTATTATAAGGTTAAAATTATTTTTTTTAGTTAAGGCTATTATAGAATCTGTATCGGAAGCAAGGATATATTCATAACCAGACATTAGCAAATAATTACATAATGACTCTCTAAAGCTTGTTTCATTGTCAGCAACAAGAACTAATCCGTACATATTTCCCTCCTTTTAATAAGGATAAAATGCAATATGTATGCCATTTATGTATCCTTCATTATTGATGAAAAGTAGTTTATGTTTTATTTCTTAAAATTAATCCACTCCTACCTGTTCAAAGAAGGAAAATAACTCATAACGCTCACAGAACAACATTGTGCTAAGTATTCCTAACCCTTGAAATAATTGATATCTTTTGCAAAATAATCAAGGTGATAAGTCTTATTTAGCAGGGATTACTGAATAATACTCCTTCTATGAGCGTTTAGGGATAAATTGTAAAATTGAAAAGTGTCAACTACTTTTAGACTTAAATGAAGGATAGCAGAACAGATCATAATAATTATGATTATTATAGAATAATTTTTTTTTTTTAACTAATGTTATTATATATCAATAAATAAAATAAGTATAAAAAATATGTAGCTTAACATAAAATTTAAAGCTAATGAGCGTTGATAGGTTTAATGAGCTTATTCTGGTAGAAAAAAGACAATACGTTTGATAATATAGATTTCAAATTTTTTCTCTCTGTAATCATATCAATTAGTCCATGTTCTAAAAGGAACTCTGCTCTCTGAAAACCATCAGGTAATTTTTGACCAATTGTTTGTTCAATAACTCGTGGTCCTGCAAAACCTATAAGCGCTTTAGGCTCTGCAATAATTATATCCCCTTGCATAGCGAAACTGGCAGATACCCCTCCAGTAGTAGGATCAGTCAGGATAGATATAAAAAGTAACCCTGCTTCGTCTAATCTTGCCACTGCAGCGCTGGTTTTAGCCATTTGCATTAATGAAAAAACACCTTCCTGCATTCTTGCCCCGCCAGAGGCTGAAATAGCAATAAAGGCTAATTTTTTTTCTATACATCTTTCTATAGCGCTGGTTATTTTTTCTCCTACAACTGAGCCCATGCTACCACCCATAAAATTAAAATCCATAACTGACATGATAACTTTATATCCTGATAATTCTGCTTCAACATTTGTGATTGCATCCCGATAACCAGTTTTTTGTTGATTTTCTTTTAATTTATCTTTATAACTTATGGAACTTTTAAACTTTAGTGGATCTACAGAAGAAATTTTTTTATCGAATTCGGTGTATACTCCCTTATCACATAACAGTTTTAATCTCTCTCTTGCATTAATACAAAAATGATAATTACATTTTGGACAGGTATTAAAATTACGTTCTGCCTCTTTCCTGTAGATTATTTCTTTACAATACTTGCATTTTATCCATAGTCCTGCCGGTATGTCTAATTTTTTTGCATCTTTTTGATTTTCATTTTTTTGAACGTTTGTTTTTTTAAACCACATGTCTACTCTTAATTTTTCACTCTTTGGCTAAAGATTTAACAAGTTACGCCTTCGGCAATTTTTAATAAAAAAATCAAGTTAAGCTTTAAAATTCCTAAAAATTAAATTAACCTTAAGTTTTTCTGACATCTATATAACGCTAATTCCTGCCCCTAATCCTGCGTTAATAATATACGTCTTATCTTGCTCTAACATTAAAATGTTACGAGAACCGATCTCTTTTATCTCTGATTCAATCTCGGCTAGATATTGAGGTTTCATATGGTAAGTAAGTATATAAATATTATCTAACTTAGATATCTTGCTTAATTCATTTTTTAACCCATCGGGTGTTAAATGACCGCTAATCTCTGCCAATTTTTTTAATCTATTAGGGAAAGACACATCAATAATTATTGCTTTTAAGGAATCAACCTGATTAGCCTCTTCCCATATCTTGTCTGTGTAACTTGTATCACTTGTATAAAGAATTCCAACCTGATCGTCTTTTATGAGATATCCAAAGGTAGGGACAGGATGATTAACCCTGATGGGTTTAATTAAAAAATTATCAATTACTATCTCTTTGTCTTGCTCAATACAATTAAAATTTAATGTATAGAAATTTTTGACTTTTATTCTGGAAAAATCAGGCCAAATAATATTATTAGACACATATTTTTTTATTGCGGTAATTACCTCGGAGGTTGAATAAACATTTATTGAAACTTTTTGTAGTCCAAATATATTATCTGCTAAAAAAAAAATGTCTTTTATATGATCTAAATGAGCATGGCTTACAAGTATATTTTTAATTCTGGTTTGCTCCTCCAGGCTCAGAGTAGAAGTAATTTCTCCAGCATCTAAGAGAAGTTTATCTTCAATCAAAAAACTTGTTAATTTATATTGAGGTAATCTAGCCCCATAGCAGCCAATAACTTTTATTTTCATCTGAAAAAATTTGTTCTTGGTTTGTTGTCCCTGGTCCTTTGTTTTTTAAAAATTAAAGAGGAAGATGAAGAGTTAATTTTGGATAGATTTTTTTTTACTCTTTGGATCAAACCAGACATCACTTTTGTTTAAATTATGATCTATCATATCCCAAAAATGATCTGAATTCAAACTTTTGTTACATGCTACCCTGTCAAGTTTAATATAGCCTAAATTTTCCCAGATAAGGGCGGTACTATTATTTCCTATTCTAAGGAACCACAAATTAAACATTAGCTCACTGTAACTACTTTGTCTCATTACATTTTGCATCAACATCTGTAAAAACATCTTATCACTCTCTTTGAGATATAAAAATGTTTCTTCTTTGATAGGTAAAAGGTTATCAAGACAGATCTTTCTAATATAGATATTAATACCTGCCTTTAAATTTCCTGTTTTATCTTTTTCAATTTCTATATCGTTAACTCCATGCAATAAATCTAAAGATGGAAACCACTTTATTTTTATAAATGTATCACTTTGTTGTTTACTGTAGTTATAGAAGGTTAATAGATTATCAATTGTAGATAAAAGTTCATTTTTTGTATCTAAATAATCATCAGTAGCTACCTCAAGGCTATTACTCTTACTATTATTATTTAGAACTTCATTTTTAGGAAGAGAGACGATATTTGTTTTTTGATTGGTTTCATCTATATCTATAGTTATCAGATCGTTATGTATCCAACCTTCAAATCCTTTATATTTTACTTTATACCAATTTCCATTTAATTCTTTATACTCTAGTCTATCACCCGAATTAACACAGTAAAGCTTTGTAGAATTAGTATCTGGATTTTTTCTTATGTTTACTTCATCTCTGATTACTAATAAATATTTTATATCTTTTTTTTCTGTTTCTGTTTCTGTTTTTGTCTCTATTTCTATTTCATCTTTTTCTACTTTTTTTACTAAATCACCATATATCCAACCTTCCTTTCCATCATTTAACCGAACCTTATACCAATTATCTGTTTTTTCTACTATCGGAAGGAGATCATCTTTTTTGGCATAACCTACTTTTTCTTCTTGAATTGAGGGGCCTTTTCTTAAATATACATAAGGATAAGTTATTATTAACTTATCCTCTGTTTGAGCTAAAGTATAAGTAAAAAATAAACAATTATCCAGGAACAAAAAAATAGTTATAAAAGATAGTGAAGCTACTAGATTAAGTTTCATTTTATTTATAAGATATCTTTTTCACTTTCATGAATAACTTTGTCTATTTCTACCTTTAATTCCTCAGGAAGACCTTTAATATCCACATTTAAAAAGCCTCGAACTATTACGGCAGTTGCCTCATCTTCATTTAATCCTCTCGCCATTAAATACTCTATCTCTTCCTGGGCAATTTTCCCAACTGCTGCTTCATGAGAAAGTTCTACTCCTCTTACCTTACCTTCTAGCTCAGGTATAGCTATTATGTTACCCTCTCTAGAGAGAATTAGTCCTCTACACTCTAAATGTGCCTTTGCCTCAGAAATTTCACCGATAAGTCTTCCTCTGGCAATAAGCTTGCCCCCAGTACTTATAGCCCTTGAGACAATCTCAGCCCTACTACCTTTACCTCTAAGGGTTACTTCTGCACCAACATCTATATTCGATTCAGGCGTAGAAACCAGGATACTGTTATACCTGGCTACAGAATTATTACCTTCCAAGAGCGTAGTAGGATACATTTGCAAGGTCTTTACAGGTTTCATACAGATGTAATTAGAGATAAAAACTCCACCTTCTTCGACAATTGTCCCTGACCTGGGTCTAACAGCTACATTTTCTGCCCAATTATGAATCATAGTAAAGGTTACCCTGGCCCCTTTTTTAATATAGAATTCTGAAACGCCAATATGTAAAGCATTAGTTAGATCATGTCCTACTGCACATCCTGTAATAATATGCATCTCAGAGTTTTCTTCTGCTATTATGATATTATGGACACTTTGAACCAGGTTGTCATGAGCTAGGTAAAGGCAGGCCTGTAAAGGGAAAATTGCCTTTACTCCAGGCATTGTCCTTATAAAATAACCATGACTTCCCTTAAGCTGAGTGTGAGAAGTATACTTATCTTTATCTACAGGCACAATCTTCCATAAATAATCACTTAACCAATCGTACTTATCAAGGGCTTGGTTTATATCCATTAATTCAACACCTGGTTGAGAGATATTACAATGAATTATAGAATGATCTTTTTGAATAAACGTGCCAGATCGCTCTTTTGTATTAAGATCAATACCAGCATTTTTCATCTGCCGGGCACTTTCTTTATCAATATCTTCTAAGACATTTTCATATGGTAATTCACTTGTCTCATCAATAAAATCATCAATATTAATATCAGGACCGAGACCGGCCTTTTTTTCCTTAGCCTTATTAGCTTGATTATTTAAATTAGACATTTTACACAATCCTCATAACCTATCTCAGTTATACACCGTAGTATTTCCCTAGGGTTACCCACACAATCTATCTTTCCGTTTAATAAGACATAACCAAAATCAGCATCCACATATTCTAAGATATGTCCTGTATGAGTTATTATCAAACCCGAATTTTGACGATGTTTTTTCATTTCTATGGGAGGTAACTCCTTATCATGAATATCCTCTGTCCCCTTTTTTAATAAATTATTTATAGCCTTACCAATTAGGGCTATATTTTCAAGGTCAACGCCTGATTCAGGTTCATCTAGTAAAGAAAGCTTAGGATTCTGAGCGATCAATTGTAACATCTCTGACCGTTTAATCTCTCCCCCTGAAAAACCATCATTTATACTTCTATCTAAAAAATTATTAAAATTTAATGTCTTGGCTAATTCTTCTACATCAATTTGCTTTTCATAACTACACATCTTTATTATATCTCTTGTTTTTAATCCTCTAATTGTTGGAGGCCTTTGAAACATGATGCCGATCCCTAGTTTAACTCGCTCATTAGGAGGGAGATTGGTTATATCAATCCCCTCAAAGATTATTTTGCCTTTGGTGATTTTATAGTTTTTTAATCCTACAATCGTCATTAATAAAGTGGTTTTTCCTCCACCGTTTGGGCCGAAGAGTATATATGTCTTTCCTCTCTCGATCTTTAGGTCTATTTCATGGAGAATTTCTTTTCCATTTACTTCTACTGATAAGTTTTTTATTTCAAGCATGTTAATTTACCCCGTTGGCCACGTTAGTTCTATTTTCCCCAGCGCCCCTGTTATTTGCATTGTTATAGATTTTGAATCAGGTTTAATAAAATAACTATTATCAGGTAATTTTAAAGGAAAAGAAATATCATATAGGCTTTTCCAGGGGGTAATATGAGGATAAAAATCTATCTTGTCGACAGATAACCCTTTATATTTTTTAATATTTTCAACTTTTACTTTTTCCCCTTTATCATTTATTAGATATACGCTCCAACTAGAGTCTTCCTTAGCAAAGTCATTCCAAATATCATCACCTGCATAGATACTAACAAAAAAGTTTATATTCTCATTGAGCTCTTTTGTAGTCTGGAGAAGCATCTTATCTTTTATCTCCCTGGTTAGAGAATGATCTTGGGCATACTTTGCCAGATAAATCTTTTTAACATCAAGATTATTGTATGTCGCAGTCACAATAGCAATAGTTTCAAAGTCACGATATAGATTTCCAGATCTGGTCCATTGCTTAACGGTATTTTGAATTTGTTCATATTCTTTTTCTAAGGGGGTTTTGGGGGTGTGAAGGAGGTGGCAACCAGTAAAGACTATTATGCTAAGAACACAACAAAAAATATGCTTACTTTTTATTATTTTTTTCAAAATCAACCTCTTTATTTATTACAATAAAAGAAAGTTCTATGTGTTTGCCATTTCTTTCGATGTTTATAATAATTGGTGATTCATTTTTTATTTTTTGGTAAATTTGAAGGGTATTTTCTGGAGAAGTAATATCTATTCCACTTATATTTTTTATTATATCTCCTTTTTTAATACCAGCTTTTTCGAAACTACTACCTTGAAGTAAGTTCTTAACTCGAAATCCCTTAATTTCTGTAAAAGTTGTTTCTACAACTATAGTTGTATCTTTCTCATCAAATTTTCGATTAACTCTTTATATCTCTCCCCATGTGAGATAAATTCAATCTCCCTCTGATTTTTTTTAACTATTGCTTTAAATTTAATCTCAAGATAATCATTTGGTAAACTGTCCTCAACTTTATCAGCCCATTCAATGGCAGTTACTCCATTCCCATAGACGTACTCTTCAAAACCTAAAGCAAAAAATTCATCCTGTGATTCTAACCTGTAAACATCAAAATGATAAAGGGGAATTTCACCTTTGTATTCATTTACTAGAATAAATGTTGGACTTGTTACATATCTAGCCCCTTTAACTTTAAGTCCTTCTGCTAATCCTTTTATAAAAGTAGTTTTTCCAGAACCTAATTCGCCTATTAAAGCTAAGACTGATCCTTTTGGTAATAAACTTGCTAATAAACTTGCTATTTTTTTTGTCTTTTTGGGATTATTAGAGGTGTATGTAAACTTCATTTTGACATCATTCACCATATCTGAAAAAACAAACAAAGAAGTAATACTTACAGCAGACATAAAGTTGTTTTTTACTTTATGTCTGCTGTAAGTATTACTTCTTTGTTTCTACTGCTACAGCTATACGTTCAATCCCGGCTTCTTTAATAGTGTCCATAATCCCTACTACAGTACCATGTGTAACCGATTCATCAGCCTTTACTATTGCGACCTTATAATTGTGTTTGGGTAATAAGTCCCGTATTGCTGTAAGTAATTTATCTTTATCTATTTTACGATCATTCAACGATACTGTCCCTTTTTTATCTATTGCTATAGTTAAATCTTTTTCAGTCTGCACATCTTTACTGCTTGAAGTTGGTAATTTAATATTAATACTAGGAGCGCCTTTAAAATGGGTAGTAATCATAAAAAACATAATTAATGACAAGACAACGTCTATTAAACTAGTAATATTAATGGTGGGTTCGAGCTTATTATCCCCGTTTTTATTTACAAAATCCATTTATTTATTCCTCTGTAAGCATATCTAATAATTCCATAGAAGTATCTTCCATTTCAAGGATATAATTATTGCTTTTTTTATAGAAATATCCATATATAACTACTGTTGGGATTGCAACTAAAAGACCTGCTGCCGTAGTAATAAGCGCCTCTGAAATCCCTTTTGAAAGAGCAGCAGGTTCACCTATCCCTACAGTATAAATAACCTCAAAGGCTTTAATCATACCAAAGACAGTACCTAATAGACCTAAAGAAGGGGCGATACTAGAAATAATCGAGAGGGCTGGTAGATATCTTTGTAATTTATTCGCTTCCTGTCGACCTGCATGTTCAATAGCTTCTTTAATCTTATCTCTATTTTTGTGCCTTCTAAAAATTCCAGCTTCAAGTATTTTTGCTATCGGTGAATTATTGGTATTGCAAAGGGAGACAGCCTCATCAATTTTATCTCTTGTCAGTAATTTTTTAACCTTAGCGACAAATTCTTCAGGATGTATTTTTTCATCTCTCAGACTAAAAAAACGTTCTATGGTAATTGCTAAGGAAATGATAGAACAGAGTATAATTGGAATCATGCAATAGCCACCTTTGACAATAGAATCAAACACTTGTACCTCCTTAAATTAGCGCCCTTCTGGCGGACTTATAGTTGAGCAGTTTAAAAGCAAAAAGATAAAAAAAGTATAAGACATTGTATAATTTTTATCAACTTAAAATTACGGAATGTCTAATACTAAATTTGGGGTAAAACCTCCAACTTAAAATATACTACTCCAACTTAGGTTTTTCTAACTAATTGTATTAATTAAATATAGTAGCATAAAGTAAAAAGTAGCAAAGGCACTGAGGCACAGAGGAAAAACAAAAAAACGTTAAAAACTTTGTGCCTATGTGCCTTAACCTACTGATCTTTAACTAACCTAACAGGTCTTACCTAGGCTAATAGTTACCAAGAAAAACCTAAGTTGGAGTAGTATAATACTTGCAAAGAGTATAAAGTAAAAAAAAGCTACTTTATACCCTTTGCAAGTTTAAGGAAATTTTGCTTGTGGAAATGGAGGCCCTGGCTTGGCAAATAAAAAACCTTGGGCATATTCTACCCCAAGGGATGTTACTGTCTCTAATTCTTCCAGGGTTTCTATCCCTTCCGCAATTAATATTGAATTGATTTTTTGAGCTAATGTACATAAAGTCTTTAAAATTTCTTGTTTTATAAGGTCTTTATCTATGTTTCGTATCAAGGCCATATCAAATTTTAGATAATCTGGTTTGATCTCTGCAATTGATTGAAGACTTGAATACCCAGCTCCAGCATCGTCAATAGCTACTTTAAAATTAAAGGATTTGAAGGTTTGTAAGATATTTCTAAATTCTTCAAAGTCGTGAATGGCACTTCTCTCGGTTATTTCCATTACGATCATATCTGATCTGATGTTATATTTTTTTAATAATTTTATAATACCTATTATTCCAGTGGAAGGGGTCTCTATGAATTCTGGCATAAAATTTACAAAAAGATGTAGATCTTCCTTTATTCCAATACATTCTTCGAATATTTTTCTTTGGGCAAGTTCGTCTACTTTTTCCAAGAGCCCTATTTCTTCAGCAAATTGAAATAAAAAGGTAGGATAAAAAAAATCACTACCTTCCGGTCCTCGAGATAGAGCTTCATATCCATATACACTTTTTTTCTTTATATCTACTATCGGTTGGTAATATGTATGGATATCTTCTGATTCGATTATATGAATTAATTCTTTCCTTTGCTGAATTTTTAATTTGTTCTCTTCTAAGAGAGTCACTTTAATAGCATCACGGATAGTCCGATATATTATTCTTTCAAACTTTACTTTCGGATTAAGATAGACTACAGCGTGACCATATCTAATCCCTACTCCTTGTGGAAATTCTTTATGAAAGAATGATATAGTAGCCTCGTCTAATTTCTGGGTAATCCTTTCTCCTGTGCTTTTTAAATCTGGTAAGGTTATACTTGAGCCATCCCGTGGGGGAATAGTAAAGATAACAAAATTATCATCATTGATATTTGTTAAGGCGATGTAATCTTCCTTTCGGAAGAAATTGCCTTGCATTTTTTTTAATTCCTTAGAAATGGCTTCAAGATAAGTCTCATAGTATTCCCAGCCATAATCATCTTCAAGTTTATTGTATTTTGTAATATTTAAATAAATTAAACCTAACTGTCCAAAATGTTCAAAACTGGTTCGTATCTTATTAATCACAAACTGAACGTTTTCAAGTTTTGTTACTCGATCTACTTTAATATCTCCAAATTCTAAACATTTTTCGTTCATTTTTTTCCTTTTTATGTACAACTGGTATCAAGTAGCTTTTTTACTTGATACCAGTTGTACATATTATTCTAATATATACTACTCCAACTTAGATTTTTCTAAAATAATGCAGGTTAATTTTGTAACTAAGGAATAGAAATTTTATAAATTAACCCAAATTATGTTTTTATTGGAACTACTTTATAGTTCCATTGTCCTAAATAGTCGTCAAAAATTATGCGCATTGTCTCTTTAAAATCTTCAGCATATTTACGACCTGTTTCAT
>JAZDLJ010000085.1:0-12861 GCA_043802115.1 bacterium
CAGAGGCAATTTTACGGGAAGCTGCACTAAGAAAATTTATAAAAAGCCTACTAATAACTCACTACAGCAAAATTTTTGTCTTCTCTTGCCTCTAGATACTTAGAGAATACGGTATTTATTTTGGAAAGATGTCTAATATAAGCAATATAATATGGAAATATTTTTAAATTAACACGACGATAACCACCTCTACGAATCCGTGGGATACTAGAGTTGCCTAAAATCCAATTAACATGTCGGTCGACTTCGTCCTTTAGTCTTAGGCCTAATCCATCCTGTTGTTCTTCATAATATACTATGGTGTCATTCAATTCTTCAAATGCTTCTTTAAGGATTATTTTTTTCATGATTTAAATCGCTTTTCAATTTTTTGCAGTGCTTTATCATAATCAATACCAATTGCTGTTCCTTGTTCTACAGCACAAATTCTATCTGTAATTTCTTTTTCCCAAGCAGAATCAATATCATCCGAATCCAAAGATCGGTTATCAAGGAAAAGCAGGAATCTAACAATTTCTAAACGTTCTCTCTTAGGCAATTTAATTAATTCAGTAGTTAAATCTTCAATGTTTTGTTTCATTTATTTTTACTCCTTTTTTTGTTTATGGGTTAAAGAGCTGACGAAGTATCTCGCCTTGTCCCGATGCCCATAGAAGTTTTTATGGTCGCTCACTTATTGGCTAAGTATTTGTAACGCCTGCCCAACTGCCCATTGAACCTTTTTGCTTACATCTTTCTCTCTCACCCTGGTCAGGTCCTCAATTGCACTTGTAGCCTTAAGTTCCCCAAGCGAAAGGGCTGCATTCATCCTGACATTTTCATCATTATCGAATAAGAGCGCTTTTATTAAGGTATCCACTGCTTCCTGCCCTCGTAACCTACCCAGGGCCTGGGCTGCAGCACTCCTTACGCCACTATTATTATCACTACGTAATAATTCTAAGAGGGGATCAAGCGCCTCCTTTAGACCAATATTTCCTAATGCTTTGGCTGCATTTGCTCTAATATCAAACCTTTCATGTTTTAAGAATTCGATTAAGTGCGGTAACCCTTTCTCATCCCCAATCTTTCCTAAACCAGAGATAGCATTTATTTTTACCTTTATGTCCTCATCTTTCAATGCCCTAATTAATGGGTTTACAGCCTCGGTTGATTTCAGATCTCCAAGTGCCCCTGAAGCAGACTGCCTGACAAGTGGATACTTATCGTTTAAGGCTGAAATTAAAGGTGGTATTGCTGTCGTATCTTTGAGATTCCATAATGCCCCAGCCGCCCAGGCCCTGGACGTATCATCCTTGTCCTTTAGCATTACCTGTATCAATGGTTTTGTTGCTTTTTTATCCTGGGTCTGTCCCAGGGCTACAACAGCTGATCTTTTTATATTTAGATCAGTACTTCCCAGGTCTAAGATGAGTTTATCAACCAGGTTGGAGGGGGTGTTTCCGGCTGTGGCCAGGATTGGGCATGGGTTGACTAAAAATATTGCTAAAAAAAATACAGTTAAACAGGATAATCTCGGTCTGCTTTTAATGGTCATATTATAATGTCCACTGATGTGCATAAAAAAAACACTTACTTACAACAGGAATAAAGTAAAAAAGCTACTTTATTCCTGTTGTAAGTAAGTGAATCCCTTCCTTCGCCTCATTTGCAATTGTTAAGGTAGGATATTTCTCAACAACCTCTTTATACTTTTTTAGCGCCTTATCTCTTTCATTAAGCTTTTCATAGCATGAACCAACCTTAAATCTGGCATTTGGGGCAAAAGGACTTTGGTTGAAAGAAACATATACTGTTGTATAGATACGTAATGCATCCCTAAATTCTCCATTCAGATAATATGCCTCCGCAAGATTATAATTTATCTCAGCCTGTAGGTCTGATTCAGGATAATCCTCTATCAACTTAGCTAATCTCTTAATAGCCTTGGCATACTCCCCTTTTTTCATAAGGAGTTGACTTATTTTTAGATTAGCATCATCTACAAGAGTACTCTTGTTATTATAGATTAATCGTTGGTCCTGAAAGTAAGAGAATGCCTCGGAAAACTTATCTTGATTAAAATTGATGAGCCCAAGATTATAAAGGGAATGGCTCATTAGATTATCCTCAACATTCGCCCCTCCTGCCACCTGCTTAAAATACCCGGCTGCCTTTTTATTATCCTGCAAATTCATATAAGCAACCCCTATCTGAAACCGAATATTATTAAGTTGAGCGGTAATCGGGTTATGTTCAAGGTATCTGCTAAACCTGGCAATTGCCTCTTTATAATTTTGATTGTTTAGATTATATTCAGCAAGCTTAAAAATAGTATCTGCATAAAAAGGACTATCTTTAAACCTTTCTTCAATTACTGCAAATGACTCAACTGATTGTTTTAATTGATCACTTTGTTCATAAGCCCATCCTAGCCCATAATAGGCCGCAGCAAGGACCTTTGGATTATCCGCCTTAGCTATTACATTATTATATTCAACTATAGCCTCTTTATATCTCTGAAGACTATAAAGTGATTCAGCAAGTTGATAAAGGGCCTCCCATTTAATAGGACGATCTGTTTGACCAGCTAACTGC
Source organism: bacterium (assembly GCA_043802115.1). Lineage (GTDB taxonomy): Bacteria > SZUA-182 > SZUA-182 > JAZDLJ01 > JAZDLJ01 > JAZDLJ01. The sequence goes on from JAZDLJ010000085.1 coordinate 2,578, forward strand.
TTAAATACCTCTATGGCCTTAGAAAAATCCTTAAGGGCTACATAAGAACAGCCAACTTTAAATAAGGATACATCTGTTAATTCACTACCAGGTTCTCCATTGGCTAATTTTTTTAAGATATCAACCGCTGCTTGATATTCACCTAGTTCAACATATATATTAGCCATCTCAAATCCTGCCTTGTTAGAAAGCTCCTTATCTATATCCTCTGAGATATTTGATAATTCAGCCAGAGCAGCGCGGAGATACCTCTTTTTAATATCGTCTGGCAATTTCTCCTGTTCCGCCTTAATAGCCAACCTTTTGTATGCCTCACTTATACCATATCGGGCGTCTTTGGCCATTCTTTGATCAGGATAATTATCTATAATAGATTTATAGGCATTTATAGCCTGTTCATAATTTAAACCTTTACTATAATTGATCGCTATTTGGAGTAAGGCATCTGCCCTATATTTACTCTTTGGATAATTATCAACAAGCCCTTGAAAAGAGGAAATTGCCTCATCGTACCTCTCTGTCTTGTATTTTGATATAGCTAATCCCCACAGGGCCTCATCATTAAATTCATGTTCATTCCTTGGATCTGTTTCTATTACCTTCTTGTAGGCTGCGGCAGCCTGCTCAAATTTTTGGAAGGCCAGATAAGCGTCTCCAACCCTAATACAGCTTTCTATAACTAAATCAGAATTAGGATAAGTTGATATTAATTTATTAAATCGCTCAATGGCCTTTTCATATTCCTTATTTTTTAGATAGGCCCAACCAAGACCATAAATGACCTTGTCTGCGTATGGGCTGTCAGGGTATTGATCTATTGATTTATTATACTCTTTAATGGCAGTTTTATAATTTTCAAGACTATAATAGGCCTCAGCAATCCAATATTGAGCCTTAGCTGCGCTACCTGAATGAGGATTAAGTTTAAGGATATTCGTAAAGATATCTATAGCCTCATTAAATTTTTTCTGTTTCATGCTTAAATTCCCAATATTTAATTGGGCTTCATGGGCGAATTCACTTTGGGGATATTTTTCCACTAATTTTTTATAGGCAGAGATAGCATCGGAGCTATTATCTAGTTCTCCATATGACCAGGCAATCCCGGCAAAGGCCTTTTCAATATATTTACTATTAGGATATTTATCTATGAGTTCTTCATAGGAGTTGATCGCTTCTTTGTAATCTTTATTGTAATAAAGGCTCTCTGCCTTCATAAAGATAGCCTCAGCTCTAAATTTACTTTTGGGATAATTTTTAAGAAGAAGACTAAACTCTGCAACTGCTGCCAGATAGTCTTGAATTTGAAAATTACTCCAGGCTAATAAATATTGAGCATTATCACTAAAGTCACTATCAGGCTCGCGCAAAAGCAATGCCTTTGCCTCAGAAATGGCATCAGAATAACTTTTTTTATTATAATATATATCTACCTTTCTAAATGCGGCCTCTGAACTAAATTCAGTTTTTGAGCTGGCTAGTTTATCAAAATAAGAGAATGCCATTTCAATGTTATTGTCTTTATAAAATGCCCAGGCTAGACCATAAAAGGCGTTAGGAGTCAAATAACTATCTGGAAATTTTTCTTTAAATAGTAAATAAATCTTTATAGCTGATTTATAATCTTTAAGTTGATAATAAGATTCAGCCAGGAGGTATGTCCCTTCCAGGAGATTATTACTGCCTGGATATTTTTTTAAAACCTCTTCGAATATCGTCGTTGCCTTTTTAAAATCACTAAGCTTATAAAAACAACTCCCAATCTTAAAATTTGCATCCACAGCCTCTTTAGAGTTGGGATAATTAGACATAACTGCCTCAAAAGAAGGGATCGCCTCTTTGTATTTATTTAGCTGATATAGACATAAGGCTATGGAATACTGAGAGGATAATAAAAATTCTTCATTGGGATATTTTTCTAAGACATTTTTATAACTTGTCACAGCCTGCTCATACTGACCAAGGTTATAAAAAGATTCTCCCAACATAAAATAGGCATCTGATATCTGTTTACTTTTTGTATCCTTTACTGCTTCGCCAAAGGCAAGAGCAGCTTTCTTAAAATTTTTTAATTTAATGTAACTCCATCCCATCCAAAAATAGGCCTCATATATTAGTCCACTGTCTGGATAATTGTTTATGATAACCTGGTAAGCTGTAATGGCCTCTGGGTAGTTCTTAAGATTATAAAAACAATCACCGATTCTAAGCTGAGCCCGTGAAGCTATCAGATTAGCTGAATAGTTGCTGATAACCTTTTTGTACTCTGTGATAGCTTTATTATAATCTTTCTCTGCCATATAACAATTTCCTATTGAATATTGAGCATCAGCGACTGATTTATGCCGTGGAAAGTCATTAATTAGCTTCTGAAAATTCTCTATCGCTAATTTATATTCTGCATTTTTATAAAATTCTACGGCAAGCAGAAATTGGGCATCAGGTTTATTAGCGGATAAGGTCGTGATCGGAGAAAAAAATATTGCGATTAGGGTAAATATGGATAAAATTTTTAATAAAAAGCTACTCTTACTATTCATTTGTTGATCCTCCTACAAACAATATTATATTGAATTTTACGTCATGTCAAGACCAGATTCCTGCTTTGGCAGGGCAACCATATTTATCTATCCAGCAATTAAGCGTTTTGTTCGCCCTTGCAAAAAAATGGTAAATATTCAGTAAACCCCTTAGTAAAATTTTCACTCATGATATTAGACATCTTTCCAAAATAATTTTTTATTAAAACAGGAGGATAAGACCAAAATCTTTGTTTCGTTCGTTAGTGGAGTCTTTTTGAATTTTCTAAGCTTGCTTCCCTAAATTACCAAAACTCGCTGCGCTCAAACAATGCTAATTTTTTATGTGAAGCTGCGCTAAAAAAATTTACAAAAAGTCTCCTGATTATGAAAGTAAAAGTAGGTTTTTTGGGGGGGGGAATGAAAAATATCTTTTGTTTTTAAGGAGATAGAAGGAATGGCAACATAACGTATAGACTCTGACTAAAAATGCTTGCGCATTTTTACCAGGTCATTTCTATGTTGGATTTATTTTGATTTTTATGAACTTTACATGTTAAACTATAAATAATTTAATATATATACTACTCCAACTTAGGTTTTTCTGAGGTAATGCAAGTTAGTTTTGTAACTAGCTGTTTAGGCACAAAGTAGCAAAGGCACAGAGGCACAAAGGAAAAAAATAAAAAAAACCTAAATATCCTGCTAAATTTTTCCCTGAACTACCCCGTTGGCTTATAAAGCGCTATAGTAAGCCAGGAGATTTAATTCTTGATCCTTTTGCGGGGAGTGGAACAACTAATATCGAAGCGCTTCTTTCTAGAAGGCATTCTATAGGGCTTGATGTAGATCCATTTTCTCGTTTTATATCAAAAGTAAAATCTACACCTTTGAATGAAAAAGAATTAGAAATTTCAAAAGAAGCTCTTATAAAAGACATTTTGAATTATCAATCTTCAAAGATATCGGATTCCGACATTCCTTTATTTCCATATAGAGATAATTGGTTTAACAAAGAGATCACTCTAGAGCTCGCTTATATAAAGAAGATAATAGAATCTCTAGAAGCAAATTCGGATATAAAAAATTTTTTTAAAGTCTGTTTTTCTTCCATTATACGTGGTATTTCAAATGCTGATAATAACTGTACAAGGACAGTAATAAGAAAAAAACTAAATAAACAAATATATCCAGCCGATGCTCTAAAAAAATTTGTAGAGACTATTCTTATTAATGTTCCCAAAATGATTGAGTTTTCTCAATTGTATCCATCTAATATAGATATAACTTTCCCTGCAGATATGGATGCAAGAAATATTAAGTATCCAGATAAATATTTTGATTTAGCAGTAACATCTCCACCTTATGCAAATGCTGTAGATTACCCAAGGACCCATCAATTAGAAATTTATTGGCTTGGTTTTTTAAATGGCTCATTAGCCCCTTTAAAAAAGAAATATGTTGGGACAGAAAGTGTATCATCTCAAGACTATAATAATCTTCATCAGATTAAAGTTAAAGAAGCTGATATTAAAATCTCTAATATTTTTCAGAAAGACCGAAGAAGAGCTTATATAGCATATAAATATCTTGAAGATATAAAAAAGAATTTACAGGAAGTGTATAAAGTTTTAAAGCCTGATGGAAGATATATCGTCGTCGTTGGTAATAATAAAATCAGAGAAGAACTCTTTGAAAACTGGAAATATATAATGGAGTTAGCAAAATAAATTGGATTTGAAATTGAAACTTATTTTGGTTCAGAAATTATTAAACATTTTATAAAAGTCCCAAGAGAAGAAAGAATTAATACTGATTGGATTTTAGTATTAAAAAAATAGGGAATAAAATATGAATGACCGTGAAGAATTAGGTAGACAAGCCTCTATTGATGGCTTTGCCCATGAACATATAGTTGCGGGATTGCTAATGAAAAAATATCAAAATGTCTCTCTTGTTGATCTACCTTTATCAACATACGATATAGTTATCGTTCGTAAAATTGAAGTGGGAGAAGATATTATTCGAGCTCAAGTTAAAACTGCCAAAAAGTCAGTTAGTTTTACGGGTGGAACACGTGGAGGCGTTGATAGAACCTATAAATCAGGAGTTAAGGAATATACCCAGTCAACAACAACTTCAGATGTTGTAATTGGTATCCATCCAAAAGATGAAGACTCTTTCGATTTATATTTTATACCAACAGTTTTAATAGGTAAATTAAACCGAAAAAGTATTTCACTTAATAAGATACAATTTTTAAAGAACAATTATTATATTAGACATCTTTCCAAAATAATCTTGCAGGGTGTAAGAAGACAAAAATCTTTGCTTCGTTCGTTGAAGTAGTCTTTTTGAATTTTTTAAGCTTGCTTCCCTAAATTGCCTAACTCGCTTCGCTCAAACAGAGGCAATTTTACGGGAAGCTGTGCTAAGAAAATTTACAAAAAGCCTACTAAATAACTCACTACAGCAAAATTTTTGTCTTCTTTTGCCCCTAGATACCTAGAGAATACGGTATTTATTTTGGAAAGATGTCTATTCTTGAAAACTGTAAGAATGAGCATATTGTTATTAAAGAATGTAAAAAAAAAATGGCTTTACTATTGGGGGAATCATTTCCCAGGGCGTTGCCCTGGGCTGATACATAACGTCCTTTCAGGGCTAAAGATAAAAAATAAAGCCCCAAAAAGTCCGTCCAAAGAACGCTAATTATTCAAGAAGGCATATATAAATTATGCCAAGGAAGATTTAACTTACCATGCTTTTTGAAGAGGATACGTTATTATGGTAAAATAAACAAATGTTGATTATACTATACAGGAGAACCATCAGGTGTACTACCCATCACTAGAAGAATTCCGAAAAAAAGCCCAGGAGGCTAACCTTATCCCTGTTTATCGAGAAGTCATCGCTGATATGGAAACCCCAGTATCAGCCTTTAAAAAGATAGAAGAAAGATATTCTTATTTGCTGGAAAGTATTGAAGGCGGAGAGAAATGGGCTAGATACTCCTTTCTTGGAAGCAATCCTTCCTTGATCTTTAAATCAAAAGGGAGAAATGTTGAGATCATAAGGAATAACAAGACAGAGGTGTTGGAAAGTGATGCCCCAATAGATATTCTAAAGGGATTATTAGAGAGATATAAGACTGTTGAAATTGAGGGATTGCCAAGGTTTTCAGGAGGAGCAGTGGGGTATATAAGTTATGATATGGTTAAATTTTTTGAGGATATCCCCTGGAAGACAAAAGAGTCTCTGGATTTCTATGATATGATTTTTATTTTCACTGATAGTATTTTGATCTTTGATAACGTTACCCATAAGATAAAGATTGTTTCTAATGCTCATCTTGAAGATGGTTCAGATATAGAAGAGGCGTATAAGAAGGCTATCGTAACCATAGATTCGATCATTAGTATGCTTAGAGAGCCCAAATTATTACCTTTAATCGATCCAACTGAAAAACAAGATAATATAAGTGATCTCCAGTTTAATTCCAATATGCAAAAAGAGGAGTATGAGAAATTTGTTGAAAAGGCTAAAGATTATATTAAGGCTGGGGACATCTTTCAGGTAGTCCTTGCCCAGAGATTTAACATCCCGTTATCCATTTCGCCTTTTGAAGTCTACAGAACATTGAGGGTAATTAACCCGTCTCCATACATGTATTACCTTAAATTCGATGACCTTGATATTGTTGGGGCATCACCAGAGGTGCTAGTAAGAAGCGCTGATGATAGGGTAGAGGTTAGACCTATTGCTGGGACAAGGCCAAGGGGTAAGGATGTGAAAGAGGATGAAAAAAAGGCTCAAGAACTTCTTGCAGATAAAAAAGAGTGTGCTGAACATATTATGTTAGTGGACCTGGGTCGAAACGATATCGGAAGAGTATGCGAATATGGTTCTGTAAAAGTAAGTGAAATGATGCATATTGAAAAATATTCTCATGTTATGCATATTGTTACTAATGTATCAGGTAAATTAAAGAAGGGGAGTGCCTCATTTGACGTTTTTAAGGCTTGCTTCCCAGCCGGTACAGTAAGCGGCGCCCCAAAGGTAAGGGCGATGGAGATTATCGAAGAACTGGAACCAACATCCAGAGGGCCTTATGCGGGGGCAATTGGATATTTCAGTTTTTCAGGAAATATGGATATGTGTATAGCAATCAGGACAATAATATTTTATAAAGGGGTTGCCTACATTGAAGCTGGCGCTGGGATTGTCGCTGATTCAATACCTGAACAAGAGTATTATGAGACGGTTAATAAGGCCAAGGCGATGATGAAGGCGATCTACATGGCTTGCAATGGGTAAAAAGTTGTTTTTTACTTTTTACCCGTTGCAAGTATTATCCTTGATGAATTAAATAATAATTTTCGAGAAGGTATAGAAATGTTATTAAGGAAAAGAAACGTATGATCCTAATGATCGATAACTACGACTCATTCACCTATAACCTGGTTCAATACCTGGGCGAGCTTGGAGCAGATTTAAGAATTTTTCGGAATGATAAGATTACTATAAAAGAGATCGAAGAGATGCAACCAGAAAAGATAGTAATCTCTCCAGGCCCGTGTACCCCTACTGAAGCAGGGATATCCGTTGAGTTAATTAATCACTTTGCAAGTAAGACACCCATTTTGGGCGTATGCCTAGGGCATCAATGCCTTGCCCATGCCTTTGGTGGAAAGGTGATAAGGACTGAAAAATTGATGCACGGCAAGACTTCCATGATTTATCATGATAATAAAACCATCTATAAAAACCTGCCAAATCCTTTTGAAGCTACAAGATATCACTCCTTAATTGCCGAAAAGGCATCCCTCCCTGATTGTTTTGAGATTAGCGCATGGACAGATGAAGATGAAGTAATTATGGGTATCAGACATAAAGAATTTATCCTGGAAGGCGTTCAATTTCATCCTGAATCTATCCTTACTATTGAAGGAAAAAAAATATTAAAAAATTTTCTAAACGTTAGTTCACTTCAAATTTAACTATGGCCTATAAAAGCAACAAACAAAAAAGGGCTATATGGATAATCACTGCCTTCTCCCTTATCATCCTTATCTTCTTTTTTTCTTATCATAAATCCTTTAGAGATTGGGCTGAACTTAAGGTCTTGGATATAATGTTTAATTGGAGAGGTAATCGTAAGACAAGTGAGCAGGTGGTGATTGCCTGTATAGATGAAAAAAGCCTCAGTGTCCTGGGAAGATGGCCTTGGCCAAGGATTCATCTTGCTAAATTAGTAGACAAGCTTTCCCTGGCTGGGGCTAGGGTTATAGGCTTTGATATCATTTTTCCTGAATATCAGGATGATAATATAAAACTTATTAAAGAGATAAAAGATCATTATCAAAAGATAGGCGCTGGTGATAATGCCATATCTTTCCTTGATGGCCTTGGGAAGAGAGTTGATCACGATTATCTCCTTGCAGATTCAATTAAAAGGGCTGACAATGTAGTCTTAGGCTATTATTTTTATCTTACAGATGACGAGATTAGATATCTTGTTGCAAATGATAAAACGTCGATAGCTAAGAGAGGGGCTAATCAACCGACAACTGAGAATAGACAACAGACAGAGGATATGGAGGTATTAAAAAGGACTAAAGAACCCTTTGAAAGGGAGCAATTTGAAGGTACTATAAAAGATTATACCTATAAAGGCATATTAAAAGGAAAGGGTATAAACTTAAGTATCAAAGAATTATCTGAGGCGGCGAGAGGTATAGGGTATATTAATTGTATGCCTGATGATGATGGCGTGGTAAGAAGGTCTCCCTTATTAGGTGTTTATAATGGTTGGAAATGTACCTCGTTAGCTATTGAGCTATTAAAAAGATATTATAGTAAAGAAAAAGGGGTTGTTAGTATTAAGGGGGATGGGACAATTGAGCGGATCATCTTTGCTGATGGTCAGATCAGTGGAAGTGATCGATCAATCTTTGTTGATAAGGGCTGTAACTACTTTATTAATTTTTTAGGGAGAGGAAACAATTTTAAACATTATTCAATCTCTGATATCCTCCAGGATAAAATAGATCCGCTAGCCTTTAAAGATAAGGTAGTCTTGGTAGGGGCTACAGCTATTGGTATCTATGACTTAAGAGTTACCCCATTGAGTGGAAATACACCCGGGGTAGAAATCCATGCCAACATAATAGACAACATAATTAATAATGATGCCCTAAGATTACCTGATTATCTATTATTTGCGGATTTTATGTTTTTTTATAATTGTATATTAATTATAGCCTTTGGGATATTACTTGCCTATACATTACCAAGGTTACCATCTATCCAGGGGCTTTTATTTAGTTCGGGTCTGGCAGTTAGTTATACAGCCTTTGTTTTTTTGATGTTTAAATATAAAAATATCTGGTTACACCTTACTGCCCCTTTATTAACTATCGGGTCTGTCCATCTGATAATTACAACCTATAGATTCTTTACAGAAGAAAGACAAAAATGGGAGATAAACAAGAGATTTAAGGATTTTGTTGCCCCTACAGTAGTAAAACAATTATTGGAGAATCCCCAGTCCTTAAAATTAGAAGGACAAGAGAAAGATATTACAGTTACCTTTTCAGATATAAGGGATTTTACCTCTATCTCTGAGGTCCTGAATCCTAAGGATGTCTCAGAGATACTCCATTATTATCTGGAAGAGATGAGTAAGATCATCTTTTATTATGAAGGTTGCCTGGATAAATATATAGGTGACGCCATAATGGCATTTTATAATGCCCCTCTTGACCAGGCAGATCACCCACATAAGGCCTGTTATACATCCCTAAAGATGCTGGAAGAATTAAAAAGGATCAATAAATATTTTTTAAAAAAAGGACTAAAATCCCTTACTATCGGGATTGGGATAAATTCAGGAAATATGCGGGTAGGTAATATGGGGAGTTTTAGCAGATTTAATTATAGTGTCATAGGTGATAACGTAAATCTGGCCTCCCGTCTTGAAGGTTTAAATAAGAGGTATGGCACAAATATTATTTTAAGTGAATTTACATATAATCGGATTAGAGAGCACTTTATTTGTAGAGAATTAGATATGGTGAAGGTTAAAGGTAAGGAAAAGGCTGTAACGATTTATGAATTAATTGGAGAAAAATTAACTACTAGATTTCCTGTAGAAGTTCTTGAGATGTTTGCGGAAGGATTAAATAGGTATCGCAAAAAAGATTGGTGTGAGGCAATTAAGAGATTTGACGATGTTTTAAGGATATCTCCTGAAGATAGACCATCTAAGATATATATTGATCGATGTCAGGCGCTTAGCAAAGAATGTCTCCCTGATGATTGGGATGGGGTTATTAAGATGATGGATAAATGATGCTTGCAACGGGGATAAAGTAGTTTTTTCACTTTATCCCCGTTGCAAGTATCATTTATTGAAGGATAAGTTTTTAATCTGGATACTTCGCTACTAGGAATAAAATTTTTGGGTGAAATTAAGGAAAGAGAGCTCCCTTCTATACTCCAGAAACAATTAGGTCATACTCTATTATATATGCTACAGCACGTGGACTGATTCAAACGCAAGCCGATAACCATCCTCCTCACGCAGGCAGAAGGAAGCAGTCAAAATGGTATTTATTTTGGAAAGATGTCTATTAAGGATTTATCATTTACCCAAGTCAAAGGTAGAAATGACAGGGTAGAACTCAAAAATTTAGTTTTAAAAAAATAAAGATTTTTTTCATTGTATCTTTATGACAAAAAAGAGGCCATGCTTTAAATAAAC
>JAZDLJ010000126.1:0-3375 GCA_043802115.1 bacterium
TATTCACCACAGAGACGCAGAGGACACAGAGAAAAAATAAAAGATATGAAAATCATGTAGTTCTCTGCGTTCTTCGCGTCTCTGCGGTGAAAAATGTAGTTAATAACCTTCCTAATCACGGTAAGGGGGTGAATAGTTACAATATATCAGTATAATATATCAATATAATAATCTAATTGCAATGAAAAACAAGCATAAAAGGGAGCTGAATCAGATGAGACACAAGAGAGCTAAAAAGGGCTTTACCTTAATAGAGATATTAGTTACCGTTGCTATACTCTCTGTACTTGTAACCTTATGCAGGGTAAGTTATCTGGCCATGGTTGTCCGGGCACGGGCAGCAGGTTGTAGAAATAACCTTAGAATAATAAAACATGCCCTTGACAATTATGCCTCAGAATACGATGACTTCCCCTCATCCCTTTCCCAACTTAAGCCAAGACATTTAAATAAGGCAGTAGCGGAAGTACTTATTGACAAGGGGGATATCCTGTCGCATCTTGGCTTTTTTCTAATCCAGATAAAGGAAGGGGGGAATGTCTTTGCCTCTTCCACCTTAGGATTAGCCCCTGATGTTCGCAGATGTCCTGGTACGGGGAACCTTTATGCAATTTGGAAAGGACTGAAGTATACCAATGAATATAAAAAACTGGCTATTGATAAACCCGACACCCTCATTGTTGTGGACTTCTCTAAACCGTTCTCAGGGGACATGGAACAACCTGGATTTACAGATAAAAGTGAAGTAGACTTAATAAGTCATGGAAAATTTGGTCAAGGCATCACAATAACAGGATGTATTAAAAAATTTTTTTATGATGGACATTGTGAACAGATAGAAGACTCTTCATCCAGGAAGGAAACAACCTCTTCCAAGATAGAAATAAAGGAGAATAAAGAGCAGACAACCAATGTACAACAAAGAACCAACGACAACAGACAACCAATAATTTCAGATGAAACAAAGAGGAATAATAGAAGCAAAGAAGGTGATATGAATAAACCTTCAAGCGCTCCTTTACATAACCAAAATAAAACCCCTGTAGGAAAAAAGGGAGAAGGCTGGTGGTTCAGGGTGTGGCATTGGTGGCAGCGATAAATCTGATCATGCAGATTATTTTTGTCTAGTAGTTTCAACGGGAAGAAAGTAAAAAAACTACTTTCTTCCCGTTGAAACTATTCCTTAAAAAATTCAGGATTTATTGTTACCGCCTTTTCCTTCTCTTCCTTTAACCAGGCCATCAATTGCCTTTCCTTCTTCTGTGTTCTCAACTGCTCTTCGATCTTTGTCTTTTCTTGTTGAAACTTATTTTCATCCATCTCGACCTTCTTATTTAGCCTGATTAAATAATATCCTTTCATCCCCTCTAGTACCTTTAATTCATCCTTCTTTAATCTAAAAGCTGTTTCATTGAAATCCTTCTCATATCCTATCCCTTTAATATAACCATCCTTCTTACTGAACAGTTCTGTGGTTGATAAACTTAGCTTCTGCCCCTTTAACAAACCACCTAATTCCTTCCCTTTGGTTGTTACCTTGGTCACTATCTGCTCAGCAAGAGTTTTGGCTTCTCCCCTGGCCTTCTCTTTAATTAAATCACCTCTGACTTTATCCGCAACCTCAGCAAAAGGAGGGATAGCAGCCTCCTTTACCTCTAATAATTTTATTAAATAATAGCCACTATCTGTCTTTATTGGTTCACTTAATTTATTGACATTTAGCTTAAAGGCCTCTGGCGAAATCTGTGGGACATATCCCAATCCTTCTATAATACCATCTTTAGCAAAAAATTCTGGGACAGCATACTTATAATCATTCTCCTCTGCATATTTTTTAATATCTGGATTTTTTTCCACTTCTTTATACACTTCTTCCGTTTTTTCGCTTGCCCTTTTAAAAGATATTTCTTGCGTTAATGACTCTTTAATACTACCCTCAACCTCACTCAATGGTTTTGTATACTCCTCCTTTATATCCTCAACCTTTATTATATGATATCCATAATAGGTCTTTACCAGATCGCTCACCTCTCCCGTCTCTAAGGCAAAAGCAGCCTTCTCAAATTCTGGTAACATCCGACCTGAACTGAAATAACCTAAATCCCCTCCCTTTACAGCAGTGCCTTTATCCTCAGAATAGGTCTTGGCAAGTTGAGCGAAATCCTCTCCAGCCTTAACCTTATTAAGTACTTCTAAGGCCTTTGTCTTGGCCTTCTCCTCTCCTGTTTGTTTATCTTCAGTATTTATCCTTATCAGGATATGTCTGGCCTTTAACTGCTTTGGAGATGTATATTCATCTTCATGGTCATAATAATAATCTTTTATCCTCTCATTACTTAAGGTAATACCTTTTTCAAATAGCTTGGGATCAATAAAGAGGCACTCTATTTTTCTTTCTTCCGGCTTCTTATAATTCTCTTTATTTCTTTCAAAGAACTCATCCAGTTCCTTTTGTTCTATGCTAATATCCTTCTCAAAATTTTTTGGATCAAACATAGCGTAGTCAATAGCCACCGTTTCATTCTCTTCTCTATAATAATCTTTAATCTCCGCCTCACTTACCTTTATCCCCTCCATAAGAATATCTCCTACTTTTTTTAATAAGATATCCTGCCGGACTCTTTCCTCGAATTCAGTTACAGATAGTCCGTTTGAACCAAGGACGTTCCTATAATGACCCTGATCAAATTTTCCATCTTGATTAAATACAGGCATCTCTTTTATTTTTTTTCCTACCTCTTTATCTAAAGCCTTTAGTTTAAGCTCCTTAGCCTTGTGAAGCTTAAGTTTATCATCAATCAACCTATCCAAGGCCATCTGCTTTAAGTTTAACTGCTTAACTATGTCCTCATTAAATTTATCTTTGTAAAAATTTTGGTAAAGATTAATGAGCTGTTTATAGCTTTCAGCAAACTCCCTATAGGAGATATTCTCCTTATAGATTGTGGCAATGGAAGGTTCTTTATGTCTAACATCACCACTTCCCATTCCCCAAACGAGAAAAATTGTTCCAATAAAAGCAAGTACAATCAAGATAAGAATCCCTTTAAAAACCACTGACTTAATTTGTTTACGCATAAATCTGATCATTGTTTTTTCTCCTTTTTCAAAGGGGATAAAATAGGTTTTTTATTTTATCCCCTTTGGAAATTTTTTAAGTTTTTAGGGTATCCTTCATTTATCAGCTTACATTTTTAAAAGATCAACACATGCAAAGTATAATAGACATCTTTTCAAAATAATCTTTATTAAAGTAGGAGAGAAGCCAAAAATCTTTGCTTCGTTCGTTAGCGGAGCCTTTTTGAATTTTCTAAGCTTACTTCCCTAAATTACCAAAACTCGCTACGCTCAAACAATGGTAATTTTTAACGGGAA
>JAZDLJ010000136.1:0-4914 GCA_043802115.1 bacterium
TCTTCCTCAAGATTATTAGCAAACTTCTCAAGATGCATCTCTTTCAGGTCAGTCCTTCTTGTCTTAAAGATATCCCAAACTCCATCATCAATTTTTGGGACTAGCGGATCGCCACCATAACCAATAGCCTTCATCCTGCAAAGTATATCAGCTAAATGAACAATAGTAGTTAATTCTTGATTCGATTTAGCTAATTTAGGACTATGATGATAGGCGATAGCATCTACCAGATCTGAAGGCAGATTCCATTTTTGAGCTAACCATCGACCTAAATCTACATGGGTTATTCCGAGTACCTTTTTTTCTGCTTCATAAATTGTGATATTTTCTTCCTCTACAATTTTAATAATCTTTTTAAACTGGGGGTGAAAATATTTATCAATAATTATTTTTCCAATGTCATGAATGATTCCAGCTACAAATACTTCTCCAGTAACTCTATATTGGACCTCTTTTGCAAGCATACGAGAGGCTATACCACAAGCAAAAGAATGTTCCCAAAAATCACTTCTTTTAAAACGTCCCTCCCCTTCGGTCTCAGGAAATACATCGTGGATAGAGGTAGCAATAATTAGGTCTTTAAGAGTCATTGAACCTAAAATAACAAGGGCATGTTTTACTGTTGCTATTTTACGGGGAAAACCATAAAAGGCCGAATTTGCCAATCTTAATATCTTAATTGTCAGGGCCTGGTCTACAGAGATTGCCTTTACAATCTCAGATATTGATGTCTTGGGATTATCGATTAGATGCATAGTTTGGGTAACAAGCACTGGCAGAGTTGGTAACCCTTGAATTTTTTCAGTAATTTGCTTAATTTTTTCAATGCTTATTTCTTGGTCTGGCATAATTAAATTATAGACTAAACAATTCCTCTTCTTCTATAACCGCCTTTTTTAATCCCTCTTGAATCTCGTCGATTACCTTTTGGTCTATTCCTAACATCTTTGTTGAATTAGAATCCTGAATAGATAACGATTCATCACTAATAGGACCAATCCCAAGTTTTTGGCAGATTAGATCACTAAAATTTATAATAGCACCAAGGATCTCTTTTCCATCAAATTTTTCATTATGATGAACTAAGATAGCCATCTCCAGTTCCTGAGGTAAATTCCATTCTTTTATTACTAACGCCCCTAAACTGGCATGAGTAAATCCATATGTATTATATTCACTCTCAGCAAAATTTTTCTTACCTTCCTGAGCATCCTTAAATATCTGGGAATAATTAAAAGATTCCTTCTGTAATAAGACTACCTTCCCTATATCATGCAATAGACCACCAATAAAGGCCTCTTCAATAGGAGGGTACTTTACCCTTTCAGCAGTTATCCTTGAAGAAATAGCACAGGCTACCGAATGCTTCCAAAGTAATTTTTCTTTTGTCCCTGCCTCTTTACCTGCCTTTAAATAAAGGCTCCTTGTTGAAGTAGCTATAACTAAACTCCTAATAGTATTAAAACCCATTATTACAATAGCATCAGTTAAAGTAGAGACCTCACGAACACAACTATATAAAGCAGAATTTGAGAATCTAAGTATCTTAGCAGTTAGGACAGGATCAGCAGCGATTACCCTTTTTAGGTCATTTGCTGTTGTATCAGGACTTGCGACCAATTCCATTACCTTTACTGCTACTATTGGCATTGCGGGTAACTCACCAACCTCTTTAATAATTTCTGTCATCTCTTTCTTTTTACCATTTACCATATTTATTATCTCCATATGTACCTCCAACAGACATAAAGTAGTTTTTTTTACTTTATGTCTGTTGGAGTAGGTCTTTTGGTAATATACTACTTCAACTTAGGTTTTTCTAAAATAATGTAGGTTAATAATGAAAATTCCTATACAATAAATTCAATACTTTTTGTGTAAATACTCTCTTCCCCAGTATAGAACTTTGTGGTAAAAATTTTATCTTTTAAGTACTTCAAAGAGCGGGATGAGTAGATGCCAATATTTTATAAAATTTTACTTGAAATATACCCTATTTTAATTAAAATAAAACATAATATATATACTACTCCAAGTTAAGTTTTTCTGAGGTAATACAGGTTAATTTTGTAACTAGCTGTTTAGGCACAAAGTAGCAAAGGCACTGAGGCACAAAAAAAATCTTAAAAAAACTTTGTGCCTTTGTGCCTTAACATACTAGTTTTAGCTAACACAATCAGTTGGAAAAACCTAAATTGGAGTACTATTACTATAACTTTAAAATAAATAAAGTGTCTAAAAATTAGAGACAGAGTCTAAAGGAGAGAGGATGACTATCAAATGTCCAATATGTTTTGTAAAGTATGAAGTTCTTGATTCACAAATTAGACCTGGAGAAAATAAATTTAAATGTTCTAAATGTCTAAACAACTTTTCTATAGAAAAACCTGTTCCTGAAGTTCTTACTTTACAAAATGATCTATTTGAAAAAGAAAGGGAGAAGGATTTAGGGGCAACCTTGACCTTTGATAGATACTCAACTGCCCAAGATCAAGATGAGCTAACCTCTATTTTAAGGTCAGTTGGCAGGCCGTTAGAAGCATTACCAATTGGTATATCTTCTAAGCTTGAGATACTTAACGGCTTAAATAAAGGGATTGTATTTTCTCTAAAATCTCCCAAAACGATCATTGGTCGCCAAAAGGCGGATATTATCTTAAATGATGACCCTGAGGTCTCTCGTCAGCACTGCCTTATTGAGTTTTATGAAGGATCTGTTGTTATTAGAGATCTAAACAGCACAAATGGAACCTTTGTAAATAACATAATGATTAAAGCCTATCCTTTAAAAAATAATAATACTATTACTATTGGTAACACCCTTCTCCAATTTTCTATCTAAGTGTCTGTCAGACCCTAAGCTTTTTCTTATCCTCTTAATTTTTCAGCTTCTTCTTTTTTCATCAGGGAGAATAAACTGAAATTTAGTTTTACCTATTTGAATTAAATCGTTAGACTTTAGTAAAATTTTTATTATCTTTTTCCCGTTAACCCTCGTCCGACAGTACTGTCCTACATCTTGGATATAGTAGCCTTCAGGAGAATAGATAATACTTGTTTGAAGAGGTGAAATAAAAAACCCTTTCACCTGCAAATCTGCCGAACAGGACTTTCCTAGATAGAATTGTTTTTTAGTTATTTCAACCTCAGCACAACCAAAACATTTTATTCCTTTTAATGCTGGCACTATAGAATCGTTAACAATATTACTATTTTTTGAATTATCTGACTCAAGGTCTAGCTTCTGATTGACACTATCTTGATTACCTTTTTCTATAATGCTTTGATCAACAATAACTGTATTATTAAAGTCGTACTTGGTTATGTTATTAATTTTTTGGATACTATCATTATATATCAATTCAAATTTTCCTACACGAATAATATCTCCATTTTTTAGACTTCTTTTCTTAATTCTTTCACTGTTAATATATGTCCCATTTTTGCTTTCTAAATCTGACAGTATAACTTCATTATCATTTGTAATAAGTATCTCAGCATGATGCCTTGAGATCGCCTGATTATCAAGGAAGATATCACTCTGCCGGCTCCTCCCAATAGTTATAACCTTCTTATCAATATTTAATCTCCTCACTTCCTTATCTTTTACTCTTATAATAATATCTGACATAGAATTATCCTTTTCAAATTTTATACGCTAAATAAAACCTGAATCTAGAGCGAATACCTTTAAGTTACATATTATCAAAATGTTAATCAAAACATCTTGTGAAAATTATATATTTGATATTAAAGGCTAAAATACTATTCGCTCTGAATTCAGGTTAAATAATATAACATATACACTTGTTTCCAGTTAATTGAATAGAACACTTTGAATTAATAAAACTTTAGGTAAGTTTTTATATTGGAAGTCTAAAATAACAAAAAAATATTTATATTCAGAGCGATAGCAATTAAGGACTTGAGTCCAGTGTATATGCATATTAAATAAAATAGCAAGATAATTTTCGAATAGGTCTACAAGGCTTGGTCTGAATTACAGCGATTCAGATCATAAAAAAAATTAAATAGTCTCTCCGTCAGCTCTATTCAATGCTCTTAGGGATATTAATAAAATTTTTTCGGGTTAATTAAATGATTAATTTATTTATGAAGCTCTGAATCGCTGCTGAATTAGCAAACATCATAAAGTCCAGCAGATTCTTTCCAAATTAGTAATCCCTGAATTATGGGTGGAAAAATAAAAAAGGAGTCCGAAGTAGATCAAGCCTGTCTCTTCATCATATTTCTTACCTGTAAAACTAAATCTACTTATTGTCACATTTTTATCAACATTATTCCTTAACTCTCCCCATGGATCATGTTATAGCAACCATTAACAGAAAGCAAGGGCAAAATGGCAATGTTCTGTCTGAAAAGAACTGAAGGTTAGCCTTCCCTTTGTTACCATGACAATATAAAAGGTCATAAGAAAGTAGCTTTTCCCTATTTAATTCTCTCCCAAATCCACATAAAATACCCTTAATTATTTACCTCACTTCTATTGAATTTCAAATTTCAGATTCAATTTATGATGTGCTTCATCAATTGCTAATAATGTTTCAATCTTTAGATTAAAATGAATACCACAGTCGAAGTTCGTAATATTACTAAGAAATACGGCTCTCTAACAGCCGTTGATAACATAAATCTCAATGTAGAAGAAGGTGATTTTTTTGGTTTTCTTGGCCCAAATGGGGCTGGAAAAACCACCTTGATCAGAATGCTCACTACCTTAATTAAACCAACAAACGGTGATGCAAAAGTAGCCCGTTGTGATATCCGAAAAGACCCAAAAGGCGTAAGGAACAATTGTAATGATGAGTATAGCCATAATGAGCTTTAAATGGACACTTTAATTGTAAATATTCATTAGACATCTTTCCAAAATAAATACTCTATTCTCTAGGG
>JAZDLJ010000151.1:0-4475 GCA_043802115.1 bacterium
TAACCCAGCAATAAATTGCTGGGCTATTTTCAATTGTCCCTTCGGGACATTACAATGTCTGTTTAAAACTATCGGTTGACCACACACTTTTTGAGAAGTTACCAATAAGGTTCTTAGGATAAGACTATCCTTAACATAGTGAGTTGTGAATTCTAATCGTACAGGTCGAAAAGTTTCCCCTCATTCATTTTTTCTTCCTCTTAAGCTTACTCCTTTAATATAAGCTAACTTTCTAGCCTCGCTTTTTGGGTACTCATCTATTACTGTCTCATATAGTTTATCCGCCTTTTCTAAATCACCTAATTTTTCATAAGATGCTCCCAGCATGTATACAGCATCTGGTAATTTATTTCCTTCTGGATAATTAGATATAACTTTTTGAAATTCATCAATAGCCTCTTGAAATTGCTCCTCTGCAAAAAGACATTCTCCAAGCCAATATTGAGAGTTATCCGTTAGGTCAGTATTTGGAAATTTATTCAAAAAATCTTGAAATAACTGTTTAGCCTGGCCATAGTCATTATTATAGAATAAATTAAGGGCATTTTTATACAACCCCTGCGCTTCTACCAATCTATCTTGTGAGTTTCTTGTCCTTGATCTATTATCCTCATTTGTTAATCCTGAGTTCTTTTCTGACTGTACTCTTCCCCCTCCAATCCTACGCTGTAATGAGATCAAGTCTTGTTCAAGCTTACTAATCCTTTGCTCAACAGGGCTTCCCTCCTCAGCCTCCATCTTCTGAACCTTACTATTTAACTCATCAGATAAACTAGTATTCTCCTCGACCTCTTTCTCTAATTTTGTTATCCTTTCAGGGAGATTACTCATTCCCACTACCTCTCCTGATAATCCTCTGACCTCTTTTTTTAATTCCACAACCTCTTTATCTATTCGGCTATTCAACTTCCTGACATCCCTCTCAAGGTTAGCTAATCTCTTAGAAGAGCAAGCGTTAAGGTTGAGAATAAATCCTATCATAACCACATATACCATCACCTTTGCTACAGATACATTCTTTATGTTGTAACAAAACTGCCTTTCCGCATAGCTCATCGACTTCCCCCTTTTAATAGTTAAATAAATTTAATAAGTTAAGTGCGTCGAGTAGAGAAAAAATGGAGACTAATCTATATCTCATATAATACAGCAATATCATAGTTAATTACAACATAAAAAAATTAGACATCAGTTCGCTCCCTTAAATCCATTACAATCAGGTTATTTTGTCTACTTTTTTATAATCCAATAATCAAGTTTTTCATCTATTCTTAACCTTTCACCAAGCTCTATAGCATCATTCAACTCATTAAAAGGTCCGATCCCTACCCTATAGCGTACACCCTTATTAGGCACTCGGATCTTGTTAATAAGCACAGGATAATTTTTTTCTTTGAGTTTTCTGGATAATTTTTCTGCCTTTGTCTTGTAACGAAATGTTATTAGTTGGATGTAATAATTAGGATTGTCAACTTTAACCTTAAGATTATCTGGCTTACTATTTTCAGATTCAAGCTGATCTTCTTTCTCAAAATGAGAGATCTTTTTTTGATCATCTTTCTTATCATCACTAAGATATTCTGATACTTTAACTGGTGGGTTAGGTTTTATAATCGTCTTTCGGACACTTTCTGCAACCAAGGTGTGATCAAAGACCTCATCACCCAGATCAGCCAGGAAAACCTGGTTATTATCCTGATCCATTATGTGATCTTTTTCCAGCAAATCCTTTTCTCTAGTATTTGTAATCCAATAGCTTATATTTTCATTTTTCTGCAATCGTTCTCCTATCTCCTCTGCTTCCTCCATTTTGTCATACTTTCCAACCCTTACTCTATACCACGTACCTTTATTCTCAATCTTGGTCACCTTTACATAAGCAGGATAACCCTTTATTTTTAAATCATCTATAAAATTATACGCTTCTTCTGCCTCTTTAAACGATTTTATCTGAATAGTGTAATAATTAGTCTCATTATATCTATTTTGATTATGAGGGATCAAAAGAAGTTGATCTTTTGCTTCTGATCCCTGGTTCGTTGTCGTGCTTGTCCTTGCCACCTGATCTTTTATTGGGGATTTGCTGTCGGGAATATCACTTGCCTTTGAGGAATCTTTTTTTGGCTTATCTTTCTTGGCAGGCTTTATAGGCGCATCCTCTTCCTTTTCATTATATTGACTTTTATCATTGTTTATCTTTAGCCCTTCTAAAATTGGTTGAAAATCATCTTTTTCTTTAAGCGCCTCAGCCGCAGAGGAAGATTTATCCATCTTTGATCTTAATCTTCTTACTCTATACTGAAATTGATCTGAAAGTGTCTTCGCCTCATCAAGATCTTTGATAATGTGAGGGGTAATTAAGATAATTAATTCTGTCTTTACAGCAATATCATTTGTGCCACCAAAGAGATATCCAAAGATCGGAATATTCATCAAAAAGGGGATGCCTATTCTTGACCTTGTCTTTGTATTTTTTATTAACCCACCTATAATAAGGGTATGGCCATCTTGAACTACCATGGTAGTGCTAGCATTTCTTGTTGAAATATTAGGTGGTTTTTCTTCGTTGGAAGTTGGTTTTGAATCACTAACCTCTTGATCCACTATCATGGAAACTAAGCCATTCTCACTAATCTTCGGGGTAACCTTTAAGCTTATTCCGGCATCCATGTATTCATAACTCTCTGTTGAACTCTCTCCCACATTGGTAGTTTTTTTTACAGGAAACCGATCTTTAACCGCAATCGTTGCTGGTTTATTGTCAGAGGCTAAGATATGCGGGCTGGACAAGACATTTACCCTATCTTCGTTTGATAAGGCAGTTAACAGACTGATAAATTTATCACTCCGAGATACTAAATAATTAAGACCTGATCCCATTTCCCCTAATGAGCCTAGTGCAACATCTGTACTTGGCATTATTGGACTATTGTTAGTGAAACCGCCACTGTGATGGGTTGAATTTTTATCATTAAATAGTGTCCATTCAATCCCAAGGCTAGTCTGATCAGTTAAAGTTATCTCCGCAATAAGCACCTCTATGAGCACCTGTTTAGGCATGATATCTAATTTTTTTATAATTGATAAAATGGTAGCATAATTCCTTGGAGAGGTCTTGATGATAATGGCGTTAGTGCTTGGATCGGATACGAAGGAGACATTTCCTACTATTTCTCCTGACAATCCCATCTGTTGAGGTGTTAAAGGAACACCTGGTGTTGAAACAGAAGGTTGTGGCGTTTGGGTATGAGGTTGTCCAGGTAGTGGCTGTTGTTGCTGTGAAAGAGGTGGTGATGCTTCTTTTTTACTACCCTTCTTAGAAAAAACAGTATTCAAAATCTGGGCTAATTTGTCAGCCTCGCCATGTTCAACATAGTAGACAAATATCTCTTCTGACTTTTGATAACCTGGTTTATCAAATACTTCGACTAAATCCAGCACCCTTTTGATGTAAGAATGATATCCATTTATGATCAGGAGATTAAGATCAGTGGCAGGAAAGATACTACATCCCTTTCCATTAAAAAATTTCAGGATATTAGCCAAATCCTCAGCCGAGATATGCTCAAGAGGCACAACATGGGTCATATAGACATCTTCAGAATCCATGACATTACTCTTCTTGCCAGTATCTAATTTCACAGGATAATTTTTGGCATTATCAGCCGGCATTATCTTCACATAATGTCCTGATTGAATCATGGTTAGACCATTAACCTCCAGGACGGATTCCAAGATATTAAAGAGCGAACTCGTAGGCACTGGTTTTTCTGTATACATAGTTACATTTCCACTCCATCCCTGGATCTCTGGGGTCAAAATAAAATTTATCCCTATCTGTTTTCCAAAATAGAGAATAAAGTCCTGAATGGGTGTCTGATTAAAATTTAAGGTTACATAGTCATCCCTCGTTGAGGAATATTGGTTCTGAACACTTAGTGAATCTCGTCCATCTGACCTTAACGGGATACCATCAAAGTTCTGTACAGGAAGCAAGGTCACATTTGCTTGGTTTGGTGGAAAGGCATAAGAATCCTGGACTAAGTTTATCTTGCTTGATGATTTAGGGTTAAAGGAATCCGGCGATGGGGTTAAAGGAATCATTAAGCCAGCCTCAGAAGTAGATTTGGGACTTTGAATATCTCCTCCTTCAACCTCTACATGAGTTGTTTGCGAGATTATATTTTTGTTCCCCTGATGGGCTGCGCATGCATAAAGATTAATGAACAAATATGCTAATAAAAATATTTTAAGATATCTTTTCATGTATAAAAGGTCCATGTTTGGTTGTTATATATAATACTCCAACTTATGTTTTTCTAACTAATTGTATTAATTAAATATAGTAGCATAAAGTAAAAAGTAGCAAAGGCACTGAGGCACAAAGGCACAGAGAAAAAACAAAAAAACCTTAAAAACTTTGTGCCTTTGTGCCTTAACCTACTGATCTTTAACTAACCTAACAGGTCTTACCT
>JAZDLJ010000162.1:0-9112 GCA_043802115.1 bacterium
TATTCAATCGCCCGCAAACCCGCGTTTTTAAAAAGCATTTTCTTATACAATTGAATTAAGGATTCACCGTAACATACTATAGGAAAAAATATCCAGATATAATTTCGAATTTGGGTTAATTTATTTAATTTCTATTCCTAAGCTATTATTTTTAGTTCTCAAATAAGCTGTCTATCGAATCTTTCCTTTATAATTCTAGGGATAGTCATCCCAAATATCAAAAAATACTTAATAAAAAAATTTAGAAAAAAGCAGACAGAGATAACCAGTTATTATCTTTAATATTATTGATTTGTCTATAAAAGGGTGTTGAAAGAGATTTTTTTTGACTTTGTATCACGTTGATTTATTAACATAACATTTTTTGATCTATGGTCAAAATTTTAGCGAAAATTACCCGTAACTTCTTGAATAATAAAATTTGGCATACCTAGAAAAGGTATTTTTATGCCATAACATTTTGATTTAATAGAGCTATAAAGACTTTGTTTCAATACCATTTATAAGAATAGAACAAATAATTAAATAGAAAATAAACCTACACTCAAAGGAGGTGGAAGGTATATAGAATTTTTGTTATCAGTCTCAAAAGATTTTTAACTATCAATCTTACTTTGGAGGAAAATCCATGAATCAAAGTAATACTGTTCCATTAATGGTATCTCTGCCAAAAAACTATAGAGATTTACTCAGGACTATCGCTGCTGAGAATAACCTAAGGAATCCTGACAATGTCATTAGCGCTGCTTATCTTGGCAGGAAAATAATCTGTGAATATTTGGAAAATTACCTGCAAAATATCAGTCAGACCATAGGAGGAAACTAAGGTGAACGACTTTTACAGCGAATTAAAAGCAAAGAACGATATCTTGGAAGTTGCCTATGGATTAGGCTTTCAAGGTATAAAAATGGGAAACTATTTTCAAGGCGAGTGCCCAAACCATGCAAGTGTTAAAGGCAAATGCCTTACTCTATATCCAAGAACACAAACGTTTTACTGCTTCCATTGTAAATTAAGGGGAGATGTCATTAATCTTGTAGAACTGTTTAAAAAGGTTGACCATGTTACATCTGTGAATTACCTTGCTGATCGAGCAGGAATCTCTCGGCTTAACCAGGAGACATTAACTTCTGAGGAAATCAAACAGAGAGATGCAGATATTTATGAGAAGAGATTAGTAGAGGGAATGTTAACCAAGGCCTGTAAATGGTACCATGAACAGTTAAATAATTATCCTGAAATAAAAAATTACCTTCTTAAACATTATGGCTTTTCTCAGGAGATTATTGATGAACTTATGATTGGTTTTGCCCCTTCAAAAGCTAGTAGTTCATCCGATCCTGCAAGTTACCTCAATAATATCCCGGAGTTTAGAGGAAAACTATCCAAGTCAGGATTGTTTAACTTCCAATCACCAGAAGGTCCCTATTATTGTTTTTTTAAAGGCAGAATTATCTTCCCCTATTGGAAGGATGGAAAGGTAATCTATATGGCAGGAAGGGCAACCGTAAATACCCCTGCGAGTAAATATGAATGTTACACAGATAAGGATAGTAATGTTAAAAAAGATAGCAAAGGCAATCCTGACTATATTAAGTATAAGAAGTTATTGACCCATAACCCTGATGATGAAAAGAAAAAACAAATCTCCAGATTCATTCAAAATAACTGTCTGTTGGGAGAAGACATTATCAGAGGAAAAGAAGAGGTTATAATAACGGAAGGAATACCAGACTGGATAAGCGCAGTAGATAAAGGATTTGCTGCAATTTCACCAGGAACTACAAGTTTTAGAGAAAAGGACTGGGAGAAGTTAAAGCAATGCTTAACCTCTGCAAAGATTGTTTATATCATTAATGACAATGAAGAGAATCAGGCGGGTTGGGAAGGAGCGCTAAAAACTGGCATTGAGTTAACTAAGAGTGGAAAAACAGTCTTTGTTACTAAACTGCCAAAACCAGAGGGAGTAAATAAGATAGATTTGAATGAATATCTGCGGGATCATAGTGCAGATGATCTTAAGAAGATAATGACTGATTCTAATTGTACAAAGTCGGTTATGGATATTCAAATAGAAAAACTACCGAATGACTATGAAAGAGCCTTGCCGATAATCAAATCTGATCTTGTCCCCATACTCGCTGAATTTAAAGAATTGGGACGGTTAGAATACTATCTTAGTAAGATAAGTAAAAAGGTGGATTGTAAACCAAAGGTTATTCAGATTGAAGTTGAGAAGGCAAGGAAAGAAAAAGAGAACTTACTATCTAAAAAAGAAGATAAGAATCAGGTTAAGCCAATAGACCCTGAGGTAAAGAAATTAGCTGAGGAGATTGCCAAAGATACATTTCTTTTTAAAAGACGACTGGATGATACAAATAAAAATGGGCTTGTAGGAGAGAGACAGGTTGCCTCTTTCGTTTATATTACGATTGATTCAGCAAAGTTAACCAAAGAGGATATTCTGGCATCCAAGATCTCAGGTAATTTTGGCGCAGGCAAATCTTATACAATAAACCACTGTCTGCCTTTATATCCTGACTCAGCCTATTATGAAATCACCAGTGCCAGTCAAAAAAGTTTTTATCATTTAAAAAAGGACAGTCTCTCTCATAAGGCGCTTATTTTGGTTGAGGCAGCTCCTTTACAGACAACCGATTCACAGGATATTGAAATTGCTTATATAATCAGGACATTACTTAGTGAAGGAAGTCTTCGTTATCAAGTGACAGAAAAAGACGAAAACGGTAAATTTGTAGTAGCAGAAAAAAAAGTTGAAGGCCCCACAAGTTTTTTAACCACTACTGTCTTAGAAAACCTAGACCCGCAATTAGATGACAGATTGTTTACAGTTTATCCAAATGAATCTGTTGAGCAAACAAGAAATATCATTGAATTAACAGCTAAAAAGAAGGCAGGAGAGATATTAGGACTGGATGAAGAGACAATAAAGGCCTGGCAGTTATTTCATGAAACACTTAAACCAATAAAAGTAATAATTCCTTATGCGGGGAAAATATCTTCTTATATAAACAGTAAAGGCGCTCCTCCTATTGCTCTAAGACGTGCATTTAACAGATTAATGTCAGTAATTCAGGCTATTGCAGTTGTCTATCAACATCAAAGAAAAAGAGATGATAAAGATAGAGTTATTGCAGAGTATTGCGACTATGCCATGGCAATGCAGATAGTCAGAGAATCTTTTAGAGTAAGTCTTGGGCAAATAAGCAATAAAGATGAGATAAGACTCCAATATATAAAGGAAAACGGACCTATTCAATATAGTAGCCTGGAAAATGTCTGGAAGATATCTATCCAGGGAATATCCTCCTGGGTAGTAAGTCGGGCAAAAAAAGGGATGATTATCTGGTGTGATAAAAATGGATGTGAATTTTTAAATGATAAAGATTTGAGAAAGGCAAAGAGCACTCATGCTGCTTATATAAAGGTCAATGAAGATTATCATGAATCAAATAAGATAGGACTACCCACTCTTTATGAACTTACAGTTGATCCTCGATGGAAAGAGGACGGGAAACTGTTTAAAGAATATGACTTACGATTAGGTTCAAAGGATGGCAGGGAAGAGAAGGCATTAAATGGAAGATGTGAGATCTCAATTACTATTAATGCCTCTCTTGAAGTTTTTAATAATCCCTTTGGCATGTTTCATGTTAATTTTTAAGCAAGTGATAAGATCGGGACTGCCTCATAGTCGGTCTCGATCTTATATCTTTATTTTATGTTCACGGTTTTTAGAGGAGTAATCAGAATAACGGATTTAAGCCTTAAAACAGGTATCAAGTATCAAGAAATGAAAAAACACCACTTGATACGTTTCTTGATACTATTAATTACTTGAATAATAATAAGAAAATGCCAAAAAAGTCGGTGGCTTCAAGTGTCAATTGCAAAATATGAGAGGGTAAAAATTTTTTTGAGAGAATTGATGTCAGAACTTTTAAGTAGTTAAAGTCGGTTACTTGTAAGGAAGTTACTAATATCAAATGACTTACCTTTATTTTTTTAAATTTTAACAAAAAAAATCTGAAAAAAGGAGGTGATGAAAAATGAGAGGCGGAACATATAAATTTTGTCCTCACTGTAATGAGATAACCCAAACTTTGGTTAAATTAGGTAAAGGATTTATGAAAGTACGGGGTATCTTGTGTAAAGTAAGAACTATTATATGTACTAAATGTGGTAAAGAATGGGATACTTCCGAACAAGTAATCCCATCAAGCGTAAATAAATAGGAATTAGGCAGAGGAATATCAAGGTATATTTTCTCTGCCTATTCTATTAATATCAAATAATAACTCAATAAGATATATTATTAAATCCATTACAAGAGATACATCCTTGAATTAAAATATTATATATTTGTTCTCTATTCTTGGCTAATTCTTTTAGACAGATAAAAGATACAGTCTATTGATTTATTATCACTTTTATTAGTAATTAAGATAAGGTAGAGGATATGATAGTATACTTACTTTTATAAAGATATAGTTACTTCATATTTTTATGATAGGGACTGTTCCATAAAAAGTGCCAAATAAAAAAAATCACCCTCTCATATTTTGCAATTGACACTTGAAACCATCGGATTTTTTCGGATATATCTTTTATATATTAACCAATTAGACGGATCAAGAAACGCTTCAAGAGCGGTTTTTTCATTTCTTGATCCTTGAATCTAAATTTTTTAATAGGTTAGCAATATGAAAGATTATGATATTACAACCCACCGTCTCATCTCTTTTTTATTTATCCTCCTTTTGTTTTGGATATAATGACGTTTTTTTTTCAGAAGAGGTAATAAACTGATAACCTCAGTATAAGCGGATAATAACCTTGGTTCAAAGACCAAAAGATAAATAAAGGCCTTAAGGTCAAACCAAAGGATATAGGGTAAGTCCTTTAAAAAATTATCTAAGCTATCATTCTTATATACCATGAGGTATCTATTTCTAAACTGGAGCTTGCGTAACTTTAAAGGGAGTTTTTTTCTTGTCTCTTTTGTATATGACCTTAAATGGTAAGCTACTGCTTTTGGAGTATAAAGACATTTCCAACCAAAAAGTTGCGCCCGCCAGTTTAGATCAACCTCTTCTCTATACATGAAAAAGGTCTCATCACAATACTCTCCATCTATTGCAACATCTTCTAGCATCTCTCGTCGGTAAAGAGGACATGCCCCACTTGCCCCAAAGATATACTCTTCTTTACCATATTGCCCAATATCTTCTTCTCCTTGGCATCGATCAAAATTTCTTCGATCTCTAGTAAGATAAGTCCCTGTTGAGTCTATTATATTGGTATTAACAAATCCATCCTTTGTTTCTTTTAATTTTAAGAATTTCCCTTGAACCATCCCTATATCTTTTGATTTTTCAATAAGCTTAACCATCTCTTCAACAAAAGATGGGGTCATAAACAGATCAGGATTGCACGGCATAATATATTCGCCTTCTGCCTGCTTAATGCTTATATTGATTCCTCCTGCATATCCGAGATTCGTTACATTTCTAATTAATCTAACCTTATCTTTATATTTGTTTTCTAAAAGCTCGATTGATCCGTCTGTTGAGGTGTTATCAATGGTTATAATTTCTATGTTAGGATAGGTTTGATTTAATATGGCTTCGAGACAATAGGGTAAGTATTTAAGGCTGTTAAAGGAGATTATGCAAATCGATACTTTTTTCATAAAACTGACCTCTTTTTTTGGCGGTTGATAGGTATTTTTTAAATTGTATTTTTATTACCCTTTCTGATATACTTTGGGCAGGTTAAAATTTAACTTTTTCTCCTTTTTACCTCAAAAGAAACATCATCCAACGCCCAAAACTCTTCTGAGCGAAGCCGATCAGAACTAGCGGAAAAATTTAACATGTTCTTAGCGATATCAGCAACTCCATAAATCATCGACCGTTTAAGGGATTTACAGTATTTCTTGGAAACATGCTCTACTTTAATGGCAACATCATCCTTCATCAATCCATTTCCTTATCCTTATGTTACTTCGTGTGTTTTCTATTAAAAAAAGTATAGGAAGCTATATTTTCCTTTTACTTGCATGAAGTATAGTAATCCCGATAACTTCCCCCTTTTCATATCTAATTATAATATCGTCATCGGTGAGCTCCGAGTCATCGGCATGACTGGGTTTTTTAAAATTAATATATAGCACATCTGCTTCTTTATCATAGCTAGACCATAACCTCGAATATGGTATGTCTAATAACTCTGGCACAAAATTTAATATCTTTTTTACTTCTACAGGGGCCATATCTTACGTCTCCTTTCAAACCATTCCTTCCGTCTTGTTAAAAACGCTGTGATTACGAATCCATCATCATCTTTTGATTCTTTATAAACTACTACAATATATTTACCCCTCTCAACCTCTTTTACGGCGATACATTCTCCCGCCTTACCTTCATAAATCGCTATTGGATCTTCGATGACTTCTAAAACTTCAAAAAAATATCCTGCCATTTCAGAGTGTTCTTCTGTAATATGAAACCATCTTTCCTCAGTTAATCTGATCGGGATATTGTTCTTTGAATTTACTATATACATAAGATAGGTCTAACCTGTTATTTTTTATCTGATATTAGTTCGTAATCTATAAAACCACTCTCAATTCAGCAGTCCCCTAAATTCTCTCAGCCAACCTGGGCTCGCTCAGATGAAAAACACGCCAACTCAATAAAAAAATTACTACTACTAAACAGGTAGCCCCAAAATACCTATATGCCTCTTTCAACTGTCCGTTTATTATCAAATTCCTAGGTTCATTAACTAGAGCATCTAACAGATTATATCTACTTAAATAAGCAAACAACCTCGTTTTTGGTGTTGGATAAAGGACAGGGGTTATAAATAAAAAAAATGTTGTCCCAAGATTCACGATATTAACCGTATCTCTTACAATAGTATTAAAAAGTGAAAAGATAAAACCTAAGGCAAAGGTGAATAGGATTAGCGGAATTAGTAAAAAAGGAAATAGGATAATCTTCCAGGAAGGGATGACCTTATACAAGGCAAACACAATCATTACAAATACGAGACTAATCAAAAAATCAAAAAAGGCATGAGCAAAGGAAGAAATAACCAAGGCTTCTTTAGGAAAGTTTATCTTAGCAACCATATTGCCAGCATTTATAATGCTATTTGTACAGCCGATAATCCCTGAGGCAAAGAGCTGCCAAATGGTTAATCCAAGAATTGCATAAGCTGGATATGGAATAGGAGTCTCTCCAATATTTAGGATGCCACTTCTATTCATAAAGATAAACATGCCTATTAAGGTAAGCGGCTTAATTACTATCCAAAACATCCCAAGGACTGACTGTTTATAGCTGCCTAAAAAATCACGAATAAACAAGCGCATTATCAATTCCTTAGCCTCTAGTAACTCTCTAAACATATCCTTCCATAAGGCAAGCCATCCTTTTTTAATTAGTCCGTCTGGGATGTAAATTTTTGTAGACAATTTTTTTCCTTTCCTTATTTTGAGTTCTTAGTTTTACTCTTCTTTTCTTCTCTTTTAAACTAAGAATGTATCATCTTTTAAAGGATAGCGAACCTTTCTAAAAATGTCCAGTACTTTTAATCCATTACAGCGTTTAAAGTAGGTACTTTTTATGTCGGTCACTAAGACCTCCTACATAAGTAAGAGGCCAAAGTGACTTTTTAATTCAGGTTTCATCCTTTATTTTTTGAATCCCTGAGTAGTTTTTCTCCAGTATTTCTTTAATACTTAGGGCACATACTTCAATAACTCCACCTAGCGTATTACCATATTTTGCCAATCCCGCCTCTGAAAGTAAAGCTATACAACCGCTAAGCGCAGTTATAAACCGGATTACTTCTAGCAAATAATCTTCTACATCTTTCTCTGGATCATTGATAAAGAATGCCAATTTGGATTTTTCTTTTTGAATATCAGCCATTATTTGTAATTTCCTTTCTATTGTATTTATTAGTTAACCAACTCTAAAATGTGCCCTCCTACACTTTGGAGATTAAAACTAGACTCAGCAGATAATCCATTACATTGTGATGCTTTTGTATAAGCATTTATAATATTAAACATGGTATCTCCTGCCTCATATCCCCATCCCCAGTCTACAGCTTCTTTTTCTGATTTACCAAGTTGGAATTGGCGGTTAAAATTGTTAAGTGTGGATATAGGATCATTAACCTTACTTTCAAGAGATATTTGAAATTGCTTCTTTTGTCCTTCCACTCTGTTTGAGACATCAGTTAAGAGCTTTGGTAAGTGATCTAAAATCTTGGTTGAGATATGGCGGAAGGAAGCTGCAAAGGCCTTTACTTTTGAGATTAACCCATTAGTGCAGACCAGTCTTAAGATAAAAGATGATATTGACAAAGAAGCCAATCCTACCTCTGAATTTGATATAGATATCCCTGGTGTTAATTGATCACCCTTTTTTATAAAAAAGGTCTTATTCGCATCTGGAACACTTAAAGTCATAAACTCCGCATCCAGGTAACATTGAACCAAGATATCGGGTTTAATTCCTAAAGAATCCAACCTCTCCAATATCTCAAAGTTATCAACTGGCTTATATTTAGGAGTAAAGATTGCCCTGACCTCATCTCCGTCAAATCTAAGGAACATCTCCTCGTTCTTTTCCTTTTTTATCCAATAGTTGAGATTAAGAAATTGGATTTCAACAGGACATCTTTCTATATATTGAAATGGGACTCCTAATCTGTATGCCATTGACCTTTGCGCTACTGGCCTTAGTTTATGTGGTTCATTCTCTATTTTGATTGTATCAAGCCTATCAAAAGAGATGGCTTTTATTGGAATGAGTTTGTCTGTGCAGTTTTTAGAGAGAGCATCAACTCTATTAAAGACATCTTCCAAGGTAGTTATATTATCCATTGTTATTTTTTCTCCTTTACGATTAATTTTTAAAATGACAGTCAGCACACATTGTTTTATCCTGACAGGCATTACAAACCCTTTCTTTTTCTATAACTTTTGGCATATAATCAAAGACCATCTCTATTGCATGAGTCATAGGAACATTAAAAGCCCAGGCTATTCTTCTTAAGGTGCGGGATGAT
>JAZDLJ010000188.1:0-4352 GCA_043802115.1 bacterium
AATAATATGATGAGCTTATTATAATTTATGAGGCACTCTTTCAGAGTGCTATCGGTATATAAATCATTACCTAGGGTTACGCTTCGCTCACCCTAGGCTAGTATGAAATGCTCCTTCGGAGCAAAAAGGCACTATTCTAATTGTACAGGTCGAAAAATTTTAAAAAAACTTTGTGCCTTAACATACTGGTTTGAACTAACACAATCACTTGGAAAATTCCTATACGTTTGAATTAACCAGTTTTCAAAAACATAAGAGTGAAAGGAAGGAAAAAACATGAAAGGAAAAAAATTTGAACAAGTTCAGGAAGAAATAAACGGGAAGAGGATTTTAGTCGTTAACCGAGGCATTCCTGCTCGACGAATTGCCCGTTCTATCCGTGAGGTATTTAAAGCTGTCCCAATCATGACCGCTACTGATGTGGATAAGACAGCACCCTTTACCTCAGGAGCTCAGGAACTTCTTCTTTTAGGTGAAAATGCCCGTGCCTATATGGATATGGATCTAATTATATCCTTAGCGAAGGCGAGAGATATTGTAGCGATCCATCCTGGGTGGGGTTTCATGTCAGAGAATGATATCTTTCCTTTAAAATGTGAAGAGGCTGGAATCCTCTTTATAGGCCCAAATACCGAAACCATGCGTCTTTTAGGTAATAAGGTAGAGGTCAGGAGTATTGCTAAAAAACTAGGCATCCCTATTGTGCCTGGATCAGAGGGAGCTGTAACTATCTCTGAGGCTGAAAAAATAGCTGAGGAGCTTGGCTTCCCAATTATGCTAAAAGCTGAAGGTGGCGGTGGTGGTAGAGGTATTTATGAGATCTACGATGAAGGCCAATTAGAAAAAGCCTTTGCTAAGGCATCAGCCATGGCCCAGGCCTCTTTTGGTAATCCTAGTCTTTACGTTGAACGCCTCCTAACCCATGTTCACCACATTGAGATACAGATAGTAGCCGATCATTATGGAAATGTCTTTGCCTTTGATGAACGAGACTGTACAATTCAGCGTAATCACCAGAAACTCATAGAAATTACCCCCTCTCCCTGGTCTGTTATTACCCCTAAGCTTCGTAAAGAATTAAAACAGTATGCTGAGAAATTAATTAAGGCCGTAGGGTATTATTCATTAGCTACAGTAGAATTTTTAGTTGATTCTCAAGGCATACCTTATCTCATAGAAGTTAATACCAGGCTTCAAGTGGAGCATGGCATCACAGAATGCCGCTATGGGATCGATCTTGTAGAAGAACAAATTGCCATTGCCTTTGGCTCTATCCTGAGGTTTAACAATAAAGAGACATTGCCTTTTAATCAGGCTATGCAGGTGCGAATAAACTGTGAGGACCCTCAGGATAACTTTGCCCCGAATGCTGGCCAAATCACTCGTTATATCTCACCTGGCGGGCAGGGAGTGCGCCTTGACTCATGCGTTTCTTCTGGTTATGACTTCCCATCAGATTATGATTCTGCCGCCTCTTTACTAATTGCCTATGGAAAGAGCTGGCCAAAAATCCTGGGGATCATGGATAGGGCCTTACGAGAATATGTTGTTAGCGGGGTTAAAACCACGATCCCTTTTCATCGTCAGGTTATTAATCATCCCAAATTCAGGACAGGCGATTTTGATACTAATTTTATTTCTAATACCCCATCCCTTTTACATTATCGTGAACATGAGTCGGAGATATTGCGACTCTCTCACCTTGTAGCTGAGATATCAGCCAGAGGTTATAACCCTTTTGTTGAACTAGGTAGTTATAGAGGTAAAAGTGATAGACGACTTGGCAGGATTGAACCTGTCTTACCTCCTAAAGATTTTGAAGACTATCACTATCCTTACCCTAAAGGAGACCGAAAGGCCATTCTTGATTATATAAGGGACTCTGGGTATATCCATTTCACAGATACAACTACCCGTGACATTACCCAGTCTAATAGTGGCAATCGTTTCCGACTAGCTGAGGATATGCTTATTGGACCATATTTAGATCACTGTGGTTTCTTTTCCCTTGAAAATGGAGGTGGAGCTCATTTTCATGTAGCTATGATGGCCAATATGACTTACCCGTTTACCGAGGCCAAAGAATGGAATCAGTTTGCGCCTAACACCCTAAAACAGATCCTAATTCGCTCCACTAATATCTTGGGTTATAAACCACAACCAAAAAATTTAATGAAATTGACTGGAGAGATGATCTGTGAACATTATGATATAATTCGTTGCTTTGATTTTTTAAATCATATTGATAATATGAGACCCTTTGCTGAAGTAGTTCTGAATTCTGAGTCAAACATCTTTGAACCAGCGATATCACTCTCCTGGACCAAAGGTTTCGATGTCCCTCATTATCTTAATGTCCTTGATAAAATAGTTGATCTGATAGTAGAGGTTAGCGGGATGAAGAAAAAAAAGGCAACAGAGATATTTATCCTGGGCCTTAAGGATATGGCAGGTGTCTGCCCGCCAAGATTTATGAAGGAATTAGTGAGCGCTATTAGGGAGAGATATCCTGACCTAGTGATTCACTACCATCGACACTATACTGATGGCTTATTTGTCCCTGCTGTAGGGGCAGCAATCCAGGCAGGAGCCCAAATAGTTGACACTGGGATAGGCGCATCTGTTCGTTGGTATGGACAAGGAGAGGTTTTATCAACCGCAGCCTATATCGAGGATGAATTAGGATTTAAGACTAATTTGAACAAAGAGACGATTCGTGACTGTGGTTTTGTCCTCAAACAGATTATGCCATATTATGATCGTTATACAGCGCCTTATTTTCAAGGTATTGATCATGATGTAATCTCTCATGCTATGCCTGGCGGCGCAACTTCTTCTTCTCAAGAAGGAGCATTGAAACAAGGCTATATCCATCTATTGCCCTTTATGCTTCGTTTCCTAGCTGGCACCAGAAATATTATCCGTTATCATGATGTTACACCTGGTTCACAGATCACCTGGAATACAGCCTTTTTAGCGGTTACCAGCGCCTATAAGCGAGGAGGAGAGACGGAAGTAAGACACCTCCTTGAAATATTAGAAACGGCTGTCAATCTTTCCTCTATTGAACCAATTACTCAAACAACAACTCAATCTTCTTTTTCAGAAGATCGCCTTATCTTATATCGAGAAAGTAATGATGCCCTTCGTGAATTACTTCTTGGCAAATTTGGTAAATTACCCTTGGGGTTTCCACCTGACTGGGTCTATGAAAGTGCCTTTGGGGCAAGCTGGCGAGAGGCTATTGCTAATCGAAAAGAGGATTCTCCATTGACCTTTTTAAAACCAGTAAATATAGAGGCTGAAAGGTTGGCCTTAGGTTCTCATATAGAAAGAGAACCTTCAGAAGAAGAATTAGTAATGTACCTTAATCACCCTGGAGATGCCCTTAAAACCATTAAATTTCAGCAACAATTCGGTAATCCTAATCGACTTCCCTTAGATATATGGTTTGAGGGTTTAAGTATCGGTCAGGATCTATACTTTAATGATAGTAATGGTAAACCACATCTTATGTCTGTCCTGGATATCTCTCGCCAGGGGGAACAAGGGATAATCCTGGTAAGGTATGTCCTGGATGGAGAATTTTTTACTTATCCAGTAAAGGTAGCAGAGGCTGTTAAGGGAAAAGCTGGAAACATAGAGATTGCTGATAAAAATATCCCCTACCAAATAGCCTCATCGAGTAATGGTGATCTATGGGTTACTTACGTTAAGGTTGGAGATATAGTAAAAAAAGGAGAAGAACTTTTCAACGTTACGATCATGAAACAAGAAAAGGCAGTTCTTTCTCCTATCGATGGAATAGTTAAAAGGGTCTTAAAATTTGCTAACTATAGGGAGGATAAAAAGATGGTACCGGTTAGGGATGGAGAACTGATTGTAGAGCTTGGGCCCATCATCAAAACCTGTACTATCTGTACAACACCGATTTCTAATGATGGATTTAACTTTTGTCCAAATTGTGGGGGGAAGCTTCAACAAGCATAAAATAGCTTTTTTATTTTATGCTTGTTGAAGCCGTATTTTTTTGGGAGAATAATAAAAAAAATCAGAAAAATATTGACATTTCTATATAAATAAAATAATATCAAAAAGCTATATTAAGATTAGTCTCGTTCCCTTACAAAATAAGCTATTGGAGGTGAGCATAGTATTACTTTTTTAAAGTCAATAGACATCTTTCCAAAATAAATACCATATTTACTAGGAGAGAAGACAAAAATTTTACTGGAGAGAATTATTAGGAGACTTTTTGTAAATTTTTTTAGCGCAACTTCCCGTTAAAAATTACCATTGTTTGAGCGTAGCGAGTTTTGGTAATTTAGGGAAGTAAGCTTAGAAAATTCAAA
>JAZDLJ010000201.1:0-4736 GCA_043802115.1 bacterium
GGGTAACCCATGATGATTATCTCTCTCCCTAGGGATAACACCCTGTTGTTTAATAATAACCTCTCCTATCAACACTGGTTGTATTGGAGAGCTGATCCAAATTCCCAAAATTAAACCTACTATAAACAACCACCATATTACTTTCATAGTACCCCCCCATTATGAAAATTAATAATAATTTTTTTCATAATATTCGGCACTATGTTATGAATTATCTCATTTGAATTATCTCAATTGTACTGGAGCACTACCTTATTTTATTGAGCTAACAAATGCCCTGATGACTGCTGAAAAAGAAGGCTTAAAATATCATGGGGACATAAAGCCTGCAAATATTATAGTTTCTTCGGGTGGTCAGATAAAAATTTTGGATCCATCCTCAATGTCACATAGTATTCCAAGATCACCTCTATCGGATATTTCAAGTCAATCCCCACAAATAACAACACCAATTTATAATCCATTTTTGGAATGTAACGACCTTGGTTCATTGGGGGTGATGCTTTATGAGGTTTCTACAGGATTTTTACCCTTCAGTCATAACCTGTTAGATTTAGATTCTCTCGCTCTTTCAAGTAGAGAGATAGCTATGCTGTCAAATTTTATAAATCCCCTGCAATTAAATCCCAATTTACCGGAAATCCTTCCAGACATTATCCTTAAGTCTCTACATTTAAAAGAGGAAGGTAACAGGTTTTTTAGAAGTGATGAAGGATATAAGTCATTATCGGAGCTGAAAAAAGACCTTGAGAAGCTTATGGCAGAAGGACAGACTTTTTTAAAGATGCCAAGTCGAGATAAGAAAGAGGCCATAATGCGCTCTATCTCCCCTTATCTTGTTAAAGAGAAAAATCCATTGGATCTGAACAAGATTTTAAGCTTTATAATCAACTATCAGCCTGTCGAATTATCCAGCACAATCGGAATAGTCACACCCAGTATAGAAAAAGAGATAACAAAACCTGGAATAGGTAAGCAATTAAAAAGTGAGAATATATTTGAAAGAGGCAAACTCCTTTTAAATCGTTATAAGATATTGCAATTAATTTCTGAAAATGGTTTAACGTTCAATTATCTTGCTTATGATCAGCAGGAAAATATGAAAATCAGAGTATCGTCTCCAGGAACGGATAACGATGATTGTATGAGGATATTTAAAAGATCTGCCAAGTTATGGCTAAAAATTCCAGGACATAAAAATTTGGTCAGGGCTATCTCATTACAGGAGATTAATGGGCTGCCTCTTCTCTTCCTGGAGCAGATTGAAGGAAAGGATTTGAGTCATTTATTGAAAGAAAAAAAACTCGGTGTCTTACAGGCATTAGATATTGCCGTTCAGATCTGTGAAGGGATGGAGCATCTTTGGAAAACCATGAGATTAATACATAGGGATTTAAAACCTGGGAATATTATTGTTGGAGATGATGGGATAGTCAGAATTGCTGATTTTGAACTTATAAAGGTGGTTGAAGACCAAGGAATTTCTGATAAGAATAAAGATGGGATCTGTGGCACACCGCTCTATATGTCTCCTGAGCAATGCAAAGGCGATATGCGAATAGACACAAGATCTGACATATATTCCTTTGGGATAGTATTATTTGAGATGATCTGTGGTAGAAGACCATTTGATGTCTCATATAGCCCACCTCTACTTTTATTTCAACATCAAACGGAAACACCTCCTGCGCCCGTGAGTTTAAGGGGGGATTGTCCCAGGCTTTTGAATGACCTAATCTTAAAATGTCTTGAGAAAAAACCGGAAGACAGGTATCAGGATTTTGGAGAGATAAAAGAAAAATTAATAGAAATCAAGCCCATTATTAAACAAACCGAAGATGGCAAAATAAACTCTTTAGAAACCTTTTCTGAACCAAGACCTTTGCGAACCAATGAAATTAGTATTGTCAAAGGGGTTAAGTTTGATGAACCACAACTACAGTGGTCATCGGAAGGTGATGTTATTTATTACCTAGTAGATGCAAGTGTTCATATTCATGACTTTTATCCCACCTTCCGTAAAAATAAAGATGGGTTATGGCATTGCAGTTGGTGTAAACTTACCCTCACAGAGGATGAGATGAAAGGTAATGTCATCCAGAGGATTAACTTTTCTGAAAAGCAACACCTGAGCGCTCCTCATGGGCCGACCATAGTGGCTACAGGCGTTATTAAGGGTTCAACCTATCATTTATTACCTGATGGAAAGTCTATTTCATTCGTTAGCAGAGCAGGCAAAGAGGTATGGGTGGTTGACATTTCAAACCATGAAACTCGCAGGATAAAAGGAGAAAAGGATGTTGTCTATCAAAATATTCATTGGTCACCATCAGCGGAATATACAGCTATAGGCGGCATGTTTGGTGCAAGAGGGGAAAAAGAAAATGCATTTGTTCAGATTATCCGAGCCCAAGACTTTAAAGAATGCGGGAGATACAAAGATATAAGTTTTTTCCACCGCGCTGGCTTGGTTAGTGCAGATTTCGGATTTGCCCAATCACCTTCTGCTAATAATTATGGGATAGGAGATAATTATGATCCAACCATCCAATGGTCACCTGATTCCACTAAAATTCTATTCACTCAAAAGAAGAGTGCTCAAATAAATGCTGCTGAGGTGACAGGCTTAGTAAGAACATTGCCAAAAAAGGAATACAGAGAACCAGATATATGGATGATAAATCCGGAAAAGCAAGAGGCAAGATATTTGACCAATGGGCATAGTCCATCTTGGTCGCCGGATAGCAAAAAGATATCTTTTGTAAGAGGGAATGAAATAATTGGTCTCAGGGTTGAATAAAAGACACATTGATTTAAATATCATAAACCATATAGTGTAATGGAATGGCTCTAATCTTAAAAAAATCTTGTTTTAAGGCATAAGAGACAAGGATTTGTTTCCAGGATCAATATTTTGGCTTGACCAAGAAATATGAGGAACTTAAGGTAATCCTTGCAATAGACATGCTAATTGGTAAAGTCAGATGGTAAGGCTCAATCTCTTAATCTGGTTGGTAATTTTTTTAAGGATTAAGTAAAATATTAATGGTATAACCATAGAAAGTCGATGGTTTAGATACTGACTAAGTAAAAGGTTATAAAAGGAAATAGATGATTATGAATAAGCTTATTCGGAAGGGTATTAAAAAGGTAAAGACGGAAATTATCTTTAGCAAAGGTCAAAAATATGCAGAAAGGCAGCAATTTGATGAAGCAATAAATATTTATAGAAAAGCCCTGCAAGTTAACCCATTTTATAGTGGTGTATATTTACACCTTGGTCTTGCTTTAGCAGAAGAAAAAAAATATGATGAAGCTGTGGAAAGCATATCTAAGGCCATTGACCTCTGGCCGGGAAATCCTGTCTATTATATCTTTTTAGGGAGAATCCATATTGATCAGAAAAGATATGACAAAGCTCTGAAGATTTTAGAAAAGTCAATTGAGATGGATAAAACCAATCTGTTAGCTCATGACTACCAGGCATTAGCCTACTTAGGACAGAATGAAATTGCCAAGGGCTTTGCCCTTTTAGAGGGAAAAAGCCTCTCAAATGTTTCACACTTTCAGGCACGTTTATTAGTTTGGATTGAATTATTCCTCCTAAAAAAGGAAGGATTAAAAGAAAAGAGTGATCAAAGTGTATCCCTTGAAAAGGGAACTCAGGTAACAGATGATAATTGTTATGAGGATAAGGTTTTAAATAAAGGGTGGTTTAAATGCATATTGCTTTATTTGAAAGCAAGAAGATGTATTAAAATCGGCTTAAAGAAAATGGAGCGGAAGGAATACGCTGTAGCCATTGAAAAATTCAAACAGGCGTTTTCACTTTGGCCCAAAGTGAAAAATATCTATTCTTATTTAGGCCAGGCTCATTTTCACAATGAAGAATGTAAGATGGCTATTCCTTATCTAACTAAAGCTTTATCTCAAAACCCAAAAAATTTTCTTATTCTCCATCAATTGGGAATAGCTTTCT
Organism: bacterium; assembly: GCA_043802115.1. GTDB lineage: Bacteria > SZUA-182 > SZUA-182 > JAZDLJ01 > JAZDLJ01 > JAZDLJ01. Next base: position 3,980 of record JAZDLJ010000201.1, read on the forward strand.
ATAAATTAGGTGATTTCATCAAATCGGAGGAATACTTGATGAAAGCGAATGAGTTAAACCCTATGCTTTCTGAAACCTAATATTATCTTGGCTTAAATTTTTTGCAAAAGGAAATGATCAAAAAGGTTCATTTTTATTTTATAAATACTATCAACAGGGACCCCGGGTTGGTGCCTCGAAGACTGAAAGAGATAATCAAAGCAAAACCTGATTCATAAAAAAGGAAGCTTATAAAATTATGCAAAAAGAGAAGAAAAGATATTACATACATCTAAAACACAAGACCACTATATTTTACCTTTCCGGTTCTTTCTTCTCTTCGCCCGCCTGTAAATACCCTCTCTTGAACCAATGATAGTTACAATGATTAAGTCCTTTTCGATAGAGAAAATTATCCTATATTCCGGTTTCCTCCCAAAATGATATGAGCGTTCTCCTTGATACGTTCCCAGTAAAGGCTCACTTTTTAAAAAGGGATCTTTTGTTATAGCTGGTAAGTGTTGAAAAACAATCTTTTTCTGGATTGAATGTGGTAATCTCTTTAAATCTCTTTTTGCGGCGGGAGAGAGTTCAAGGTTATAGGCTTTAAGCATAATCTTTCTGTAATTCTTCGAGAGAAATAAATTTTTCTCCCCTCTTTTTAGCCTCTATAGCTTTTTTGGTTCTTTTATTAACATATTCTATAAAAGACCTATCTTCTTTAATCTTTAAAAATTCTATAAAATTTAAGACATCCCTTTTCTCTTTCTCTGGTAAG
>JAZDLJ010000224.1:0-9479 GCA_043802115.1 bacterium
CTATCCTTTGGGTATGATATAATAAACTTGTAGACATTATGATCTCCTCCTTTTGATTTTAGAAAGGATTATAATATAATTATAATATCTAACAGTTATTCTTGCCAGTACTATTTTGGTCACAAATTGCAGAAGAGGCAATTTTTTTATCCTTACGGATAATGCGGTATTCCCTTTGGGTTGAGTATTCGGGGGAAAAGGATATTTTTTTTAGAGATTCTGAGAGGAGTGGGAGATCCTCAGGGTGAATAATTTTATCCCAGCATAATCCTCCTTTTGTGAACTCTTCCTCGCTATATCCTGTTATTTCTTCGACAGCTCCATGAAAGAAAAAAGGCTTAAAATTAAGATCTCCATGGAATGCTATCCCTTGAAAATTTTGAACGAATGAACGATAGCGCTCCTCGCTTTCTTTTAATTTTGCCTCTATCTTCACCCGATATAGAGTCATTTCAATAATAGTTTTTAGTTCTAATTCCTCAAAGGGTTTAAGAATATATCCAAAGGGCTCTGTTAACTTAGCCCTTTCTAAGATGTTATTGTCTGCATAGGCAGTGAGGTAGACAACAGGTATGTTTAAAGAAAAACGAAGATCGTTGGCCACTGCTATCCCATCTAGATGACCTTTTAACATAACATCCATAATCACTAGATTAGGTCGATTTTTTTTAACATATTCAAGAACATCTTCTCCAGAAGTTAGGATAACAGGGACATCGTAGCCATAATTTTGTAAACTAGTTTGGAGATCCTTAGCTACAATTCCATCATCTTCAACCACGAGAATGTTTATTTTTTTTGAAGATACAAGTTTTGGCATAGAAAATTTTTTGTTTGTTCTCTCGCAGAGGGTGGAAACAAGATTAAGCAGATTAGTTTATTATAGTACTCCAACTTAGATTTTTCCAAGTGATTGTGTTAGTTCAAACAAGTATGTTAAGGCATAAAGGCATAAAGGCACATAGGCACATAGGCACAAAGTTTTTTTAAGGTTTTTTTTGTTTTTTCCTTTGTGTCTCTGTGCCTTTGCTACTTTGTGCCTTAACAGTTAGTTACAAAATTAACCTGCATTATTTTAGAAAAACCTAAATTGGAGTAGTATCGTTTATTTTAAAGGAAATTTTAAAACATGTCCCTTCTTGTCTGTCTACAGTAATCTTTCCATGCAATTGATCCGTTACAATAATATTAACTAACTGTAGACCTAATGTCTTAACAGTTTTAATATCTAAATCTTCTGGCAGGCCAACACCATTGTCAGCAAATATAAGTTCCAGAACATTTTCAACTATCCGAAGAGAAATTTTTATTTTACCTTGTCGGTTATCAGGAAAGGCATATTTTAAGGAATTGGAGATTAGTTCACTAATAATCAATCCGAAGGGGATGGCTAGATTAGCCTTTAAGTTCAATTGATCTAAATCTATTTTTAAGACAATCCTGTTTCTATCTATTCGATGTGAATAAAGCAGACTATTAGTTAGTTCATGCAAATATTCATTAAAATCGAGATTTATAAAATCCTTTGCATGATAGAGTTTTTCATGAATCAAAGAGATTGATTTGATGTATCGTTGAAGCTGAGCAATAATATTAGTGATATTCTTATCAGTAATAGATCTAAACTCTAGTCTTATTAAACTAGAGATTAGTTGCATGTTATTTTTGACCCGGTGGTGGAGTTCCTTTAAGAGAGTTCCTTTTTCTTTAAGAGATAATTGTAGCTTCTCCTGGACTTGGACTAATTCAAGATTTTCTTTTTGTAATTCTTTGTTAAGTATGACTAATTCTTCATGTGACAATACTCGTTCTTGGTCCATATTTTTTGGTTCTTGGTTACTAAAAATTAAAGGAAAGAGAGGGCTTTCATCTGAGAAAGATGGCTGGGAGGAGTTGTTGATTGGTTGAATTGGTGAGAAACAAGGAATATTTGTTTTGTCTTGAATGCTTGGGAGCTGATTTGTATCTTTGTTATCCATATTAATAGGAAATCCTTTTTCGTTTAAGTATTTTTCTTTGTGTCTGTTTAACAATTCCATTAGATAGGTTTACTAGTTTTCTCCTTTTTATCTTATTTTTTTTACGATATTCTGTTGGTGTGTTCCCTGTTAATTTTTTAAATATCCTTATAAAAGATTCAATATTTTGATAGCCCATTTCATCAGAAATTTGATCAATATTATGTCCAGTCCTTTTTAATAATTCCTGGGCTTTTTTAATCTTGATTTTTAACTTATATTCGCTAAATCCTACACCTGTATCCTGCTTAAAAATTCTACTTAGATATTTTGGGCTCAAGCAAACTGCTGAGGCCGCATCTTTTAGACTGATTTTTTTATGATAGTTTCTCTCAGCAAAACGCTTTATACGTTCTATTTTACCTTTTAAATCACTATTGTTTACGCTGCTCTCTTCATTTTTGTTTTCTAAGAGCTTTTCAATACTCTCTTTGGTCTTGTCAATGTCAAGAGGTTTTTCCATAAAGTCATCCGCATGTGCCTTTAAGGCTTCTACAGCTATATTTTTAGAACTATATCCAGTTAAGATTATAATTCCAAGATCAGGGGATGCTTTTTTTATCCTTTTTAATACCTCTGTCCCGTTTAATCCAGGCATTTTTATATCCAAAATTACCAGATCTATCTCGTTAGGTGTCCCTAAAATTTTTAAGGCTTCTTCACCATTATGGGCTTCTATAATCCTGTAATCTTCAAAAGAATCAACGAATTCCTCTCGAAAATCTTTGTCATCATCTACAATAAGTAAGTTATATGGCATAGTTTTGATCCTTATCTATAATCAGATAAAATTGTTTTTTATTTTATCTCAATAGAAGTATTTTTATTTAGAATCCGAATTGGAATAAAGTTTATCTAAATTGAGTTAAATTAGTCAATATATAATGTTAGGTTCTTCTGCAAGTTGCGACCTAAAAAACTATTAATTAAGTTGGGACGAGCTCATTAACTATCCCCAAACCCCTAGGATTTATCGCTTTATAGGGTAATTTAAACTTTTTCAATCGTTCACAAATTTTACTCTATGTGGACACCAGGAAGAGCGAAGCCACAAATAGCCGTCCCCCTGCGCACTTTTTCCTTTCAGCCCACACGGAAGCAGAGACATAACATGCTCCCATCGTCCAATCATCCCTCAAAGTGAGACTAACTTACAAAAGGAATATATAACTTCACTCACCCTGTATAGACACTCTTTTAAAAATGTAATTAAAAGCGGCATGAAGCAAGCCCTCTTTTTTGGTCACAAATTGCAGAAGAGGCAAATGTTATATTGTTGGGGGAAATCTAAAATATCTTTCGAATTTATTATATAAGATTCTAGTTTATCCTCCAGCAGCTGAAACCACTTTTTATTGACTTTTTTCCACCAACCCTCTTTTCAAAATAAATACCTTGCCTACTTTCTGTCCATTGGAAGTTAATCCCCCAAAGCGATATCGAGCGCCTCATCGATTTTATCAATATATCTAAAGGTTATTCCCTTAAGTAATTCAGGCAGGATTTCCTCCACATCTTTTTTATTCCTTGAAGGAAGAACAACTATTTTAATACCCGCCCTCTTTGCAGCTAAGACTTTTTCTTTTATTCCTCCAACAGGTAAAACTACTCCAGATAAGGTTACTTCGCCGGTCATAGCCACATCATTTTTTACTGCCCGATCAGTGAGGATAGAAGCTATGGCCGTAGCTATAGCAATGCCAGCAGAAGGCCCATCTTTTGGAATAGCCCCTGCTGGTACATGGATATGAAGATCATTTTTTTCATAAAAGTCTTTACTAATACCATACTTAGTGGCAATTGATCTAATATAGGAAAGAGATGCCTTAACAGATTCCTGCATTACCTCTCCTAATTGCCCGGTAATGGTTAAACCCATTTTCCCAGACATCTCCAGTGCCTCTATGAATAAGATATCCCCGCCACTTTCTGTCCAAGCCAGACCTGTAGCAACGCCTGGAACAGCAGTTCGCCGAGCGGTCTCAGGAAAGACCTGTTGAGATCCTAGATATTCTGTTACCTTTTTTATAGCTATAATTTCCTTTTCTAATTTTTGAGTAGCTATCTTATAAGCAACCTTTCTGCATATCCTGGCAATTTGTCTTTCAAGATTCCTTACCCCAGCTTCTTGAGTATAATTACTAATAATATATTTAATGGTTTCATCTTCAAAGGTAAACATTGAAGGATTAATGCCATGCTCTTTGATTTGTTTAGGAATCAAAAATTTTTTGGCAATATGGATTTTTTCTTCTGTAATATAGCCAGACAGATGAATAACCTCCATTCGGTCTCTTAGGGCAGGATGGATAGTTTGGAGGACGTTGCCAGTAGCGATAAAAAGGACCTTTGATAAATCGAATGGTAAGTCAATATAGTGATCCATAAAATTTATATTTTGTTCTGGATCTAAAACTTCAAGAAGGGCAGAAGATGGATCGCCTCTGAAATCAGTCCCTACCTTGTCTATCTCGTCTAACATAAATACTGGATTATTTGTTCCGGCACGTTTTATGCTTTGGATAATTTTTCCTGGAAGGGCGCCAATATAGGTGCGACGGTGTCCTCTTATTTCTGCTTCATCTCTCATGCCACCTAGTGACATCCTGACAAATTTACGACCAAGTGCACGGGCAATGGATTGACCGAGAGATGTCTTTCCAACCCCGGGTGGACCAATAAAACAGAGTATCGGCCCTCTTTTATCATTTGTTAACTTACGGACAGCAAGATACTCTATTATCCTTTCTTTTACCTCTTTTAGGTCGTAATGATCGTGATCCAATATTTCCTGGGCCTGAGATAGGTTTAGGTTATCTGGAGTTGAATTTCCCCAAGGAAGTTCGATCAGCCAGTCCAAATAGGTACGAATCATAGGATATTCTGGCGCTGCAATGGAGATAGCGTCTAATCGACCGATTTCCTTTTCGATAGTCTTTTTTACTTCTTCTGGTAGATCCCTTTTATCTAAATTTTCTCTCAATTCCTTGAGTTCCATATCTTGTACACTAGTTTCTCCAAGTTCCTTCCTGATAGCCTTTAATTGCTCTCGTAAATAATATTCACGCTGACTTTTAGTGATCTCACCACTCACCTCGGATTGAATCTGGTTTCCTAATTTTAAGAGCTGGATTTCTCTGTTCAAAATAGCTAATAGGTATTGCATTTTTTCTTCTAGCTCATTTAATTCTAATATTTTTTGTCTTTCTTCAGTTTTTATATTTATTACTGAGGCGATAGTATATATGCTTAAAAATGGATCTTCTAAACTGGAAACTACAAGATCTAAACCTTCAGGTAAATGCGAACTTGAGGCAACGATCTGTTGAAATCTTTCATTTATGGTTCTTAGTAAGGCTTCTATACGAGTTGTCTTATTGTAAACTTCCTGGACGATCTCGATTCGGCCAATTAAAACAGGTTCTGTCGTGATTATTTTTTTTAGCCGAATTTTTTTTATTCCCTGTACTAACAATCTAAGACTTGAGTCTGGCATCTTTAATAGTCTAAGGATACCAAAGGCGGTTCCAAATGGGTAAAAGTCATCTTGCCCAATCTGTTCTTTATCCACTGCCCCTGACTTTAATAAAAAACCACCAATTACCCGCTCTTTTTCCATAGCCATCTGCGCTGCATTAATAGACTTTTTTTTTCCAACAACTAAGACAGAGGTCATGTAGGGTAAGACAACGGTATTATTTAAAGGCTGAAGTGGTAACTCCTCACTGATTGTATTAAATTGATAATTTGTTATATCGCTGGCATCCATAATATACTCCCTTATCCTGAACTGAAAATTAAAAAATTGTGTTATACTGCGAATGGGTTAAAATGATACTTTTAGGTTAGTTAAATATTTACGTGGGTGAATCGGTGAGTGGGTGAATTGACCTCCATCATTTTTAATTCTCAATTTAAATTTATTAGATTATCTATCGGCCTTGGGTAATTTTATAGTTAAAAGACCATCTTCATACCGGGCGTGGATATCTTTTTCTTTAACAGAAAATGGTATATATATAATTCTTTCAAAATGTCCATATTCTATTTCCATTTGATGATAAAGACAGTTGCCTTCTTTAAATTTTTCCTCTCTACATCCTTTTATTAATAAATAGGGATACTTAAAATTAATTTGGATTTCCTTTTTGTTAACACTTGCTAGTTCTACCTCAACTAGTACTTTATCTTCCAAAGCAATAACATTTGTAAAAGGTAGCCATCCCCTTTCACCTCGGAAAAATAAAAGTTTTTGAGGGTGAGCTAGATCATAAAATGCCTTTTCTATATATGAACAAATAATCTCAAATTGTTTTACCTCGTGTTTAATATTGATCTCGTCCACGGATGAACCTCCTTTTACACTCCTGGTAATCATAAAATAGCTTTTATATTTTATGATTACCAGGAGTGTAATTTTTAAAACTTAAATATAGCTTTTTGGCGGACTTTAAAGCTATAAAAAATAAGACTTCCTGGTATGTTCCACTAAAATATTACCTGCAATAGCCTATAGATAATCTTTAAAAAAATACAACCTAACAAACATAAATGCCATGAAGTTTTTTTTGGTCACAAATTGCAGAAGAGGCAGTTTATTAAGATTTTTGTCTTCTTACGCCCTGCAAGATTATTTTAGAAAGATGTTTTGTATATATAAAAGATTAACATTGGTTTGAGGGATAAATAAATTGGCAAATTCCCCTTTTATTTGATGTATTACCACTATAAGAAGGAAAAATATTGAAATTTATAGTTATTGTTAGAAATTAGTAGATATTGAGAGTAAATATGCTAATTTCTTTAGGAATAACTTATTATTACCTATAAAACAGATAATATTGAATTTGACGTATTAGAGATCGGAAGATAAAATAACACCTTCCAAAATTATCCAACGATTTGGAATATTTAAAAGCCGATGTAGCTCAATTGGTAGAGCAACTGACTTGTAATCAGTAGGTTGGGGGTTCAAGTCCCTTCATCGGCTCCAGTTATATTTTCAATGGGCATTAAGCAGTTTTATTGCTTAATGCCCATTGAAAATATAACTTTTTGAATTGAAATGTTAACTTAATTTTGGGGAGGTTCCCGAGTGGTCAAAGGGAACAGACTGTAAATCTGTCGGCGAAGCCTTCGGAGGTTCGAACCCTCCCCTCCCCACCATAAACAAGTTGAAATGTTGAGCAATTGTTTTTTTTAAGCGTTTAGTTGATAATTAGTTTTTGCACTGGGCATCCTTCATTTAAGCCCAAAAGTAGTTCACGCTTTTTTTATAATATCACACAAAGACACAAAATCACGAAGAAAGAATAAAATAAAAAAATAAATAGTGTATAATCCTTGTGTTCTTGTGTCTTCGTGTGTGAGTAACCTTTTTTAAAAAGTGTTGCCTGGTTGATGAAGGATGCCCTGTATTTATTGTAAATCTATAAGCTGTAAAGTAGTATAAATTTTTAAGCGGGAATAGCTCAGTTGGCTAGAGCGTCAGCCTTCCAAGTTGAGGGTCGCGGGTTCGAATCCCGTTTCCCGCTCCATTTTTTTATAAGTAACATTTTTTGTTTTTTAAGTAAAATGCGTATCCTCTTCAAAAAGTAAGGTAATAATGCTCAGGGCAATTTTTTTTTAGTTTTTAGCCCTGAAAGGGCGTTATATATCAGCCCAGGGTGTTGCCTTGGGCTAGTATATAACGCCCTTTCAGGGCTAAAAACTAAACCTGGTTAAATTCTAACTTAATTTAGTTACCATGAAATTTGAAGAGGATACTAAAATGCCTTGTAATAATTGGAGAATTCCTACTAATAACTATGAAAAAAAACATCCTAAGATTTTTTAGCCTTTCTTTACTGGGTTTTTTTTTATTGTTTTTCTTTACTTTTTGTAAAAAAAAAGTTATGATCCAATAAAAAAAAAAGAGATAGGCGTACAATATTATTTACAAGGTAGATATAAAGAAGCAATAGAGGTGCTGGAAACGGGATTAAAAGAAACCCGTGAAGATAGAGAAGTAGAAGAAACACTTGCATATTCCTATGCACACGTAGCTGGTGAATATATTAAGAAAGAAAAATATCAAGAAGCTATCGAATGTCTAAAATTAGCAATAAATTATTATAAAAATGATGATGTTTTTTATTTTAGTTTAGGCTATTCATTGTTTAAGAAGCAAACCTATTATGGATCAGATGGAGCAATTAATGCCTTTAAAAAGGCAATAGAGCTTAATAATAATAACGCCAGTGCACATGAATTTTTAGGTCAAATTTATTATTTGCAGGATCAGATGGATCTAGCCATTTATGAGTGGGAAGTTGCCCTTTCGTTAGATGCCGGAAATGCTATTCTTGGCGTTAGATTGCAAGAGATTAAAAATGAACATAATGTTGAAGGTAGGTTTGAGCGAACAGTAAGTTCCCGTTTTATTATTAAATATGATGGGGAAAAGAGAACCAAATTAGGTGAAGAGATATTAGGAGTACTAGAAGAAGGGTATAGTAAAATTTGTTATGATATTGGATCTTTCCCAAAAAATGAGATTGTGGTAGTCTTGTATTCGGCAGAAGAATTTAGGGATGTAACACAGTTGCATTCCTGGGTAGAAGGAGTTTATGACGGTCAAATTAAACTACCAATAGGTGGAGTTAGTGAGATTACCCTTCGAATAAAATCACTTCTTTATCATGAGGTTACCCACGCGATTATATATTCTCTTTTAAATAATAATTGTCCTGCATGGATTAATGAGGGGTTGGCGCAGTATGAAGAAGGATTAGATGAACAGAGGTTTGAAGATGTGCTCCGGGGTGCGGTTAAGACTAATAAATTAATACCGTTAAAAGAGTTAGAAGGATCTTTTTTAGGATTTGATAGTACAACTGCTAAATTAGCTTATGCTGAATCGTTATCAGCTTTGCTGTATATTAAACAGAGATATAGCATTTATGATTTACAAAGGATAATTAAAGCCTTAGCGCGTGGGGAAAAAATAGATGCTATTCTTAAAGAGATACTTCTGGTTGACTATAGTAAATTTAATAAGATGTGGATTGAGTACTTAACAAGAGAATATTATAATTAGTTGCCCACGTAGCTCAGGGGTTGAGCACTTCCTTGGTAAGGAAGAGGTCACTGGTTCAAATCCAGTCGTGGGCTCCATATATTTAGTTAACTAATTGATTATACATACGGTAAGTATAACGTAACATCTTTGAATGAAGCAGTGTTTAGATACTAAAATTTCAAAAAAATGACAGCTATGAATGATCGTAAAGTAAAAAGCTACTTTAGGATCATTGTAGGTGTAAAATAGAAGGAGGATCAAGATGGCAAAAGAGAAGTACGAGAGAAAAAAACCTCATGTAAATGTAGGGACAATAGGACATGTGGATCATGGGAAGACAACGTTAACAGCGGCAATAACAAAAGTAATGTCGCTAAAGGGATTAGCAACGTATGTTCCGT
>JAZDLJ010000228.1:0-7266 GCA_043802115.1 bacterium
TGTTATTTTTTCAGATTTTCTCAGATTTTTTCTGTGGTTTAATATGTCTTTATTTGTAAAAGTATCTAATTTGCGTTATTCATGTTTAAAAATAAAGTTAACCGTGCAGGTCGAAAATTTGGTGAAATTTGGAGATTGTCAAATGAAAAGTCCAATCACTGGGATAATTATTTTAATAACCTTTTGTTGGCTATTGAGTAGTAATTTCCCACTACCCATATATATCGCTCATGCCAGACAGATACTTCCTTCCCAGGGACTATCGGCAATCCAAGTATTAACTAATGCTGTTAATAATCCCCCACAAGACATCCTGATATATTCATATAATGTCATAAATGCCTGGCCTCATGATCCCGAAGCGTTTACCCAGGGGCTCATTTTTTTTAAGGGACATCTATATGAAAGCACTGGTTTAAATGGGAGGTCTAGTCTCAGAAAGGTTGATTTAAAGACAGGTAAAATTTTAAAGAAGATTGATCTCCCACAACAGTATTTTGCTGAAGGATTAACAGTTTTCAGGGGGAAAGTATTTCAACTCACGTGGTTGTCCGAAAGAGGTTTTGTTTACAATCTTAAGGATTTCACACTCCTGAACGATTTTTTTTATAAAGGTGAGGGATGGGGTTTGACTCACGATGAGCAATATCTGATTAAGAGTAATGGGACAAACCAGCTTCAGTTTATTAGAACTACAGATTTTAAGATAATGAGAACAATTGATGTCTTTTATCAAGGACTTCCTTTGAATAATCTTAATGAGCTTGAATACATTAAGGGTGAGATATTTGCTAATGTCTGGCAGACTGATCTTATCGTTCGAATTGCTCCAGATTCAGGAAGGATTTTAGGGGTGATTAATTTAGAGGGTTTGTTAACTTTGGCTGATAAAGGGCATACTCATCCTGTTGATGTCTTAAATGGTATTGCCTATGATGAAAAGAATGATCGGATTTTTGTCACAGGGAAGCTTTGGCCGAGGGTTTTTGAGGTTAAGCTTGCAACGGATATAAAGTAGTTTTTTTACTTTATATCCGTTGCAAGCTTAACCTTTTGTAATTTAAGCAGTAATTTGATAGGCGTTAACTTATTACCTACTTTTTTATCTACTTCAATAACATCTTTATAATACAGTATCTTTGTATATTCACCATAAATTTGTCTTTCTATTTTCTCTTTTTCCTTCCTTGACATTAATCTCCTCCATAAAGTATAATCCTATCTTTAAATAGTAAAATTAAATTATATTCATCAAGAAGATAGCAACACCCTCAAAAGACCTAATACCCAATCTAAAATAGAAAGACCTAAAAGAAGAAAAGTACAAAAAAGGAGACACATCCAAGATGGAAGAGCCGAACGGACAACAACTGAATGAACAGCAACAGCAGCGAATAGCCAACCTGGAAGAGATAAAAAAAATGGGATTTGACCCATACCCAGCCCGAATAGGTGAACTAACTCATAATATCGGACAACTGTTAGATGAATATAATGAAAAGATATCTGAAGAAACAAATATGGAAGATGACCTGGCAAAATCCCCAGAAATTAAAATTGCTGGAAGGATCATGGCTATCAGAGGTCATGGTAAGACCTATTTCATGAATATTAAAGACACGACTGGCCAAATTCAGGTCTATATCCGTAAAGATGAGTTTGCTCAGGATATCTTCCCTCTAATCAAAAAGTTAGATATCGGTGATTTTATCTGCGTACATGGCAAGATCTTTAAGACCAGGACAGGAGAGTTGACTATCTATACCGTTGCCTTGAATATCATTTCAAAGGCATTAAATCCCTTACCTGAAAAATGGCATGGGCTAAAAGACATAGAAACAAGATACAGACAACGTTATTTAGATCTGATCGTTAACCCTGATGTAAAAAAAATATTTATAACTAGGTCTAAGTTGATAAAAGCCCTAAGGGAATTTTTGGATCAAAATGATTTTTTCGAGGTTGAGACCCCGATGATGCATCCTATCCCTGGTGGGGCAACTGCCAGACCCTTTATCACTCATCATAATGCCTTGGATATGAATCTATACCTACGCATTGCCCCTGAACTATATCTCAAACGTCTCGTTGTTGGAGGGATTGATAGGGTTTATGAGATCAACCGTAATTTTAGGAATGAGGGGATAGATACCGAGCATAACCCGGAATTCACCATGCTTGAATTTTATATGGCGTATAAGGACTACAATTTTCTTATGGGGTTTACAGAGGATTTGTTTTGCTTTTTGGCCAACAGGTTAATTGGTAATTTAAAGATTGGATATGGTGAAGATATTATTGACCTAACTCCTCCTTGGAAGAGATTGTCAATGAAAGAGGCTATTCTAAATTATAGTACTATTAAAGAAAGTGAATTAGAAGATAGTGCATCTTTAAAAAGATTAGCTGCTGAATACAAGATTCCTATGGAAAAAGGTGGATTTTCTGAGGGAAAGATTATAGCCAAACTCTTTGAAAAGATTGTTGAACCTAAGCTAATTCAACCGACATTCATTACGGATTTTCCTATAGATGTCTCACCATTATCTAAGTCAAGGCCGGATAATTCAAAATTAGTTGAACGATTTGAACTGTTTATAGCTAAAAAAGAAATAGCCAATGCCTTTAGTGAGTTAAATGATCCAATGGAACAAAGGAAGAGGTTTGAGACACAAGTGAAAGAGAGAGAGCAAGGAGATGAAGAGGCTCAGTATATGGATGAGGATTATCTAAAGGCACTTGAACATGGTTTACCTCCTACTGCTGGAGAAGGTATAGGTATCGATAGGTTAACTATGTTATTTACTAATTCGCAATCGATTAGAGATGTTATCTTATTCCCGTTGATGAAAAGCAAGGAATGTTTTTTGACTTGAGAATTAAAAATTAGAATTGAGGTGCTATTGTTATTAATACATTAAAGAATATCCTCCTTATTTTTTTACTTCCCTTTAAGTATCTTTACTTGTTTGCTGAGACTGTCCTGCTTTATTTTTTTAAACTAGTTTTCTCAGTATTACAAAGATTATTTCCCAAAAAGAGGTTAGCGCTATTTATTGCCTTAAGATACCTGGAAGCCAGGAGAAAACAATCCGCTATCTCGGTTATTACCTTTATTTCAGTCCTGGGTATTGCCTTAGGTGTTTCCGCTCTGATTATTGTTATTGCTGTAATGAATGGATTTGAGGGTGACCTACGCGAAAAGATATTAGGGACTAATGCTCATATGTTTATCTTACAGAGGGATGGAGATATGAGTAATTATCAAGATGTAATTGGAAGGATACAGAGGGCATGTGTTGTTAAACATATAAAGGGGATTGCCCCCTTTATTTTAAATCAGGCAATGTTGAGTTCTGGTAAGAATGTCTCAGGTGTTGTTTTGCGTGGTATAGATCCAGCCCTTGAAGGTAATGTAACCAAGCTAAAAAGAAATATAGAACTTGGAGATATAAATTTATTAGATCAAAGTTCGACGGATACTTTTAAACAAGGTAATGAGCAACAGACATTTTCAAGGGATGGGATAATTATTGGTAAGGAACTAGCCAGAAATTTAGGCCTATATTTGGATGATTCAGTCACTCTAATCCTGCCTTTGGGAACCATTACTCCTATGGGTATGTCTCCAAAGATAACAAAATTGAAGGTAGTAGGTATTTTTAGCTCAGGGTTGTACGAATATGATGTAAGCTGCGCTTATGTATCTTTAAAAACAGCACAAAGGTTATTTGGAATGGGTGATGAAATAACTGGAATAGAAGTAAAGTTAGATGATATGGATAAGGTCAAAGAGGTCGGGAGAGAGGTTATAAGGGTACTTGGGATAAGGTATAGGATTCAAGATTGGATTGATATGAATCACAGCTTTTTTTCAGCCATGAAATTAGAAAGAATAGCCTTATTTATTATCCTAACTCTAATTATTTTAGTTGCAGCTTTTAATATTATCGGCACTTTAATTATGATGGTTATAGAAAAGAATAAGGATATAGGTATCTTGAAATCAACGGGCGCTACTTCAAAAAATATAAGGGATATATTTATGTTGCAAGGTATAGGTATAGGTATTCTGGGTACCCTGATCGGATTTGTAACGGGATTTGGGATATCCTGGAGCGCTGATTTTTTTAAGCTTATAAAATTGAATAATGACCTGGCTAGTGCATATTCTATGTCATATTTACCATTTAAAATAGATCTAATTAGTGTTATTATTATATGTTCCAGCTCATTGTTAATCAGCTTTCTGGCTACAGTCTATCCCTCATGGCAAGCCGCGAAGTTAGATCCTGTGGTGGCGATTAGGTATGAATGAATTATACTTACAAGGCATAAAGTAGTTTTTTTACTTTATGCCTTGTAAGTATAATTCATTGTTTAGAATTTAAAGAGCGGACTCTATTTTGCCCCGAAGGGACAACTCATAAACTGCTCCGAAGGAGCCTCTCATATTAGCCCAGGGTGAAACCCTGGGTAATGATTTCCCCAGCAACCCGCACTCTGAAAGAGTGCCTCATATTTTGCTTAGGCATTATTTTTTCCCTTTTATTTTATGAGGCACTCCTTCAGAGCGCATTTACGTCTATTTATCCCTCCCAGGGTAAGCGAAGCGCAACCCTGGGAGCAGTAAAAAAACAAATAGCACTCTGGAGGAGTGCTTCATCTATAATAATATGATGAGCTTATTATAATTTATGAGGCACTCTTTCAGAGTGCTATTGGTATATAAATCATTACCTAGGGTTACGCTTCGCTCACCCTAGGCTATTATGAAATGCTCCTTCGGAGCAAAAAGGCACTATTCTAATCGTACAGGTTGAAATGTTTGCGCATTTTTAAAGGGATAAGGTTAAATTGGATAGCACCAACAGTTTTATCAATGTCCATAAACTTAATAAGATATACAAACAAGGTTCCGAGAATCTTCATGTCTTAAAAGATGTTGATCTCACTATTACTAAAGGGGAAATATTGTCTATTATAGGGGCATCTGGTTCGGGTAAGAGTACCTTGTTGCATTTACTATCTGCTTTAGATCGTCCGACCTCTGGCAATATATTTTATAAAAATAAAGATATTACCTTATTAGATGATAATGAATTAGCTAAGATTAGAAATCGGGAGATAGGGCTTGTCTTTCAATTTCATCATCTCTTACCGGAATTTACTGCCCTGGAAAATCTTATAATCCCTCAAATGATAGACTGTAAAAATAAGATAGCTGATATAAAGGAGAAGGCATTTAGGATGTTGGAAGAGGTTGGTTTAAAGGATAGGGCAACGCATAAACCCTCTGAGCTTTCTGGTGGAGAACAGCAAAGGGTAGCTTTAGCACGAGCTTTAGGTAATGAACCTGAACTCCTTTTGGCAGATGAACCTACTGGTAATTTAGATAGTAAGACAAGCGAACAGGTCTTTTCTCTTATAAAGACTCTTAACAAAAGGAAAGGTATAACCTTTGTAATTGTAACTCATAATGATTTGATTGCGGCAAGGACGGATAGAATATTGCGTTTGGTAGATGGAAGACTAATGCAGTGAACAGTTATCAGGGAGTAGTAGACATCTTTCCAAAATAATCTTGCAGGGCGTAAGAAGACAAAAAACTTTGCTTCGTTCGTTGAAGTAGTTTTTTGAATTTTCTAAGCTTGCCTCCCTAAATTGCCTAACTCGCTTCGCTCAAACAGAGGCAATTTTACGGGAAACTGTGCTAAGAAAATTTACAAAAAGCCTACTAAATAACTCACTCCAGCAAAATTTTTGTCTTCTTTTGCCCCTAGACACCTAGAGAATACAGTATTTATTTTGGAAAGATGTCTAGTATACTTTAATTGGTAATTGATATGAAAAAAATCAAAGACCTTGCGAAGTTTGACATGCCTCGTGAAAAATTGGAACAAAAAGGGGCAAAGGCTCTTTCCGATCTGGAGCTGTTAGCTGTATTGCTTGGTAGTGGGATTAAAGGTAAAGATGTCTTTGGGATTGCAAAGGATATTTTAAGGTTGATTGGTGCTGGTTTTGACAATATTAGTGTTGAGAATTTGAAGGATGTTCAAGGAGTTGGCCTGGCGAAGGCCTGCCAAATAGTAGCAGCAATTGAGTTCTCAAAGAGATTTTTAATAAAAGACGGAATAAAAGTTAAGAGTGTTGGAGATGTGGTAAGTCTGGCAAGTGAACTAAGAGATAAAAAACAGGAGTATTTTTTATGTTTGACTTTGGATGGAGCATCAAATTTGATTCAAAAAAGAACAGTTTTTATTGGTACTTTGAATCAGAGCATTGTCCATCCAAGAGAGATATTTGCTGATGCTATATGCGATAGGGCAGCAGGGGTAATTTTTATTCATAATCATCCTTCAGGTGAAATTAATCCAAGTAAGGAAGATGTTGCTGTAACAGATAGACTATCGGAGGTTGGTAGATTGGTTGGTATTGAAGTGATGGATCATGTGATTATCGGCAGAGATAGATTTTTTAGTTTTCAAGCTGAAGGAAGGATAGCTAAGTGAATAAGGTGAATAGGTGAACCAATTTATCTATTCACCATAAGAATTAGAGGAGGGGAAAAAATGTTAATTTGTCAATCATGTTTAAAGGCTGAGGCATCAATATTAGCAATAGTGATTAGCGGTTCTACTACTGACAACCTGTTACTTTGTACCGATTGTGCGAAGAAAAAAGGGATTAATGTTGATGAGCTCAATCAATCAAATGGTTTTATGAGGTTTGTAACAGTTAATAATAACAATGAATTATGTGGTACTGAAGGCCAGGATATTGTTAATCATAATTTATCTAATAATTCGAACCTTTTTTTTTATGAGCTTGATGGTGAAGAGGATTATTATGATGATATGGATGATCTAATGGAATGTACAAATTGTGGATTAACATTTGATGATTTTGAACTCTCAGGAAAGTTAGGTTGTCCTGAGTGTTATGCGGTTTTTTATGATAGTTTAGTTGATGATATAAGAAGGATTCATGGGAGTAATATCCATTGTGGATCGTTTTATTTTAACAAAAGGTTATCAAAAAGGTTTATTAGTAAAAAAATTGAATATTTGCAAGGTATGATGAATGATGCCCTTGAGCAAGAGAGCTTTGAACAAGCAGCAAAACTAAGGGATAAGATAAAAACATATGAAACCTTATGTAGGTAAAGGCCAGCAATTCGGTGCTTCTGCAATTTGTGACCAAAATAATGGAGAGAAATTTATTTATTAAATTGGGGACGCTGTCCCCAAACCCCTGGGATTTACC